>CALYBF010000090.1 GCA_944393755.1 uncultured Clostridia bacterium
AGTTTATTAAGAAATTATAAATTAGAACCTAAGGAAATTAGATTTGTATATTCTAACAAAGATAAGCCACCTAAACTTGTTTTAATCAAAGCTATTAAAAATGCAAATAGGTTTTTAAAAGTAGATAATAATTTATATATTTATGACGATAATGGCAATTATACAGATGAGATTCTAGAAATTTACCATAAGAAATAAATATATAAAAGAAAAAAATAAGAAAGGGAAAGAAAATGGAAGATAGAAAAGAAGGAGTTTTATATTTAGTTGCAACTCCAATTGGTAATTTAGATGATATTACTTTAAGAGCAATAAAAGTGTTAGAAGAAGCGGACTTAATTGCAGCAGAAGATACTAGGCATACTTTAAAATTATTAAATCATTTAAATATTTCTAAGCCTATGATTAGTTACCATAGGCATAATGAAGAGTTTAGATGTGATTTTTTAATTAAAGAATTAAAAGAAGGTAAAAATATTGCTTTAGTTTCTGATGCAGGAACACCAGGTATTAGCGACCCAGGTGAGGAAATTGTTAAAGCTTGTATTGGAGAAAATATAAAAATAATACCAATTCCTGGTGCTTGTGCTATGATTAATGCTTTAATTACATCTGGTATTAGTACAAAAGAGTTTTGTTTTTTTGGTTTCCTTCCTTTGAATAAAAAGAATAGAAAAGAGAAGTTAGAAGAAATTAAAAACATTAATAAAACTATTATTTTATATGAAGCTCCTCATAAAATAAAAACTACTTTGGAAGATTTAAAAGACATTTTAGATAAAAATAGAAAAGTTGTTTTAGCAAGAGAGATTACTAAAATACATGAAGAGTTTATTAGAGGTAATATTGATACTATTTTAGAAAAAGCCGATAATTTAAAAGGTGAAATGGTTTTAATTATTGAAGGTAATTTAGAGAAAAAAGAAAATGAACTTAATAATTTAAGCTTAGATGAACATTATAATTATTATGAAAAACAAGGTTTCAGCAAAAAAGATATTATAAAAAAGATTGCTAAAGATAGAAATGTTAATAAAAATGAGATTTATAAACAGTTTATAAATAAAGAAGAAGTTTAAGGCTTCTCCTTTATTTTTTGTTATCTTCTTTTAAATTTGCGATTTTTTCTGAACATTTTTTACAAACTTGTTTATCGTGATATGTTACTAAATTCTTTGTACTTCCACAGAATATACAATTAGGTTCAAATTTTTTTATTACTATAGAAGAACCGTCTACATAGATTTCAACTGGGTCTTTTTGAGATATATCAAATTGATTTCTTATTTCTATTGGAATTACTACTCTACCTAACTCGTCCAACTTTCTAACAATACCTGTTGATTTCATAACAACTCCCTCCTTTAAAAGTTATATATTTCAATCTTTTATTTTTAGTATATATTATCATAAATAAGTTTTTTGGTCAATCGCCTAGGAATAAAATCTATATTTATAAAATAAAATTAGTGAAAGGTGATGATATGTTAAATATAATTTTCCCAATTTTTATTTTAATTTCTTTTGCTTTTGGTATTTCTACAGGAAGGGTTGAAGATTTAAATAATTCTATTTTTGATAGTACAAACCAAGCAATTACATTGTCTTTCGAGCTACTTGGTACTATGTGCTTATGGAGTGGTATTATGAATATTGTAAGTAAAACTTCTTTAATTAGTAAGCTTATTAAATTATTATCTCCTATTCTTAATTTTTTATTTCCTGATTTAAAAGAAAATAAAAAAATTAAAAAAGAAATTTCTATGAATATTGTAGCAAATATTTTAGGTTTAGGTAATGCTGCTACTCCTTTAGGTTTAAAAGCTATGAAGTCTATGCAAGAGGAAAATAGAAATAAAGATATTTTATCAGATAGTATGATGATGTTTATTGTTATTAATACAGCTTCTATACAACTTATTCCTACTACTGTTATTGCTATTCGTAATTCTCTAGGTTCCAATAACCCATGTTCTATTATTTTTCCTACTTGGGTAGCTACTATTATTGCAGCTATTGTTGGGGTTTTTATTACTAAATTTGTTATAAAATTAACAAAAGGAGTAAAATAATATGCAAGTGATTAATTTTTTTTCTAATTTAGCTATGCCTATGGTTATTTTTTTTATTGTTTTATATGGAGTAACTGAAAAAGTTAAGGTTTTTGATAATTTTTTAGAAGGTGCTAAAGAAGGTATTAAAACTACTTTTTCTATTTTACCTACCCTAATTGGTTTGTTTTTAGCTATTGGAGTTTTAAGAAGTTCTGGCGTTTTAGATTTTATTATTAAACTTTCTAGTCCTATTTTAGAAATATTTAATTTTCCAAGTGAGCTTATGCCATTAGCTATTTTAAGACCTATTTCTGGTAGCGCTTCTATTGCTGTTGCTACAGATATTATGAAACAAGCAGGTGTTGATTCTTTAATTGGTAATATTGCTTCTACTATTATGGGCTCTACTGAAACTACTCTTTACACAATTGCTATTTATACTAGCTGTATTAAAATAAAAAAGACTAGATTTATTCTTCTTGCTGCCCTTACTGCTGATATTACTGGTATTATTGTTAGTAATCTTATTTGGAATTTTTTGTAAAAGTAAAAAATAATTTAAATAAAAAATATTTCAATCAAGGGATGAGGGCATTCCTCAATAAAAATTTGATGCGTACACATTCTAGTATTATAATATTACTTGATGAAAGTACTAAACGCTAGTGCGTGGTCATAATGAGAAAATATAAAAATCCGAAACGTAAAACAAATAAGTGGAAAAGAATACTTTAACAGAAGCTTAAAAAATATATAATGTAAGAAATAAATAAAATTTAAAAAAATATAGATTCTCCCTTATAATATATTTATGTAAATTGCTACAGAAATATATTATAAGGGAGATCTAGTTTATGACAAATAAATAACTAATTGAAAAGCTAAAGGAAGATTCCTTTGAGGTATTTTTCTATATGCTCATATAAGATTTCTCTTTAATAAACTTCTTTATCTTTTTTTCATCTCTTCCCTCATAATAGGGAATAAGTAAATCCTTAAATTCTTCTGTTAATTCTGCTGGAATTACTATTATTCCTTTTCCTTTTGAAATCAAATAATGATTGCTATAAATTACTGCTGTTCTTTTATTTCCATCTATAAATACTTGTTTTTTCATTATGTATAATAAAAGTTCGATTGCTCTGTCTATATCATCCAGTTCCTTGCTAAAAATTTCTTCTAATTCTTCTTTTATTACACTTTCAATAGGTAAATCTGGTTTCCATATTGTTCCGCCTATTGTTACTGGTGTATTTCTTACTTTACCTGCAGTATAATAAAATCCTTCTTCTACTATTTTATTTATTTCGCATAATAACGCAAAGTTTGTATCGCTTAAAATAACATTTTTATTTAATATAAATTCCCAAGCATGTTTTAGATTTACTATTTTTAGTATATCTTCAGATGTCATATTATGTACTTTTCCACCTTCAATAATACTCTCTGTATCTGCAAATGTAGTTGCAACACCTTCCAATATAGCTTGTTTATATATTGTATCTACTAAATGTCTTTTTGCAAAGTCTATATTTTGTTCAACCTTTTCTGATAATTCTTTTTCTATATAATTTAATTGTTTTAGTTTTTTTGTTATCTCTCTTATTTGCTTTTTCAATTGTTTTGCTTTAATGTTATTATTTAATACTAAATTATATAACTCATCAGAATATTCTCCAACATATTTTGTTAAAGCTATTCCATCCTCTCTATAATGTACATATATATATTTATTAGATTTATTTTCTCTTATTTCTACTGATCCGTATATAAGTGATTGTAATTCATGTTCGAGAACTTGTTTGCTTTGAAGAAGATTCATAATTTCAATTTTTTCTTCCATAATTTTCCTCCTTATAAATGTGAAACAGTTTTGCTCAATTTTTTAATTTTGTTTCACATTTCTATTATATCATAAATTTTTAAAAATGTGAAACTTTTTTTGCATCTTTTTCTAATTTGTTTCACATTTTTGGAATTTGTTGTATATTTTTGATTTATATCACTAATTTTGAGAATATCAATATTTTAAAAGATAATGCTAATAACAACACTTAAATGGTTTAATTTAAGCAGTTGACAATAAGATATAAATGGTAGTATTATAGATATAGTTATTTCAAACATTTAATTCTTGTTTTTCCTGTTTTTAAGATATAAAAAAAGAAAAATGAAAAATATAAAAATAAAATTAAGAAAGAAGTGATTTTATGAAAATAATTTTATTTATATTAATATTTTTAATAGTTAGAAAAATAATAATAAAAAAGAAAACAAAAGAGTTAATAAAAGAATTAGAAATGAAAAATAGATAAAAAGAAGAAATAAAAAAACACAGACAATTATTATCTGTGATAAGTTTCGTTATGAGAAATTTTAAAACTTCTAAAAATTTGTTCTAAAAGGAACACTCTAAATAATTGATGAGGAAAAGTCATTTTAGAAAAAGAAATTATCTTATTACAATTATTTAGAAGTTCATTTGTTAAACCTAAAGAACCACCAATAATAAATGAAATATTGCTATTTTCCATAGAAATATTATCAATAGTTTTAGAAAATTCTTCAGAAGTAAGTTCTTTACCTCTTAAATCTAAAGCAATTTTATAACTATCTTTAGGAATATGAGAAAGTATTTTACTTGCTTCCTTTTCTTTAATTTCTATTTCTAAACTAGAATTTAATTTATCAGGAATTTTCTCATCTGAAAGTTCAATAATATTTAATTTACAATATTTAGAAAGCCTTTTAGAATATTCATCTATTGCATCTTTCAAATATTTTTCTTTAATTTTACCAATACAAATAATATTAATAGTTAGCATTTTTGATTTCCTTGTTTTTCTTTTTTCTTTTATTTTTGTTTTATTTACTTTTTAATATCAATAATCTTACTATGTGTATCTCTAGAAGCAACATTAAGAATAAGTCTATCTTGATTATTACTAGAAATAAGCTCATCAATAACAGTTTGGTAAGCAAGTTCTGGAAAATTACTTTCTTTACTTAAATGACCTAGCATTGCAGTTTTTAAACCAGATTGTATTAAATAAGAAATAGTTTTACCAGCAATTTCATTAGATAAATGCCCTGTTGGACCTGCAATTCTTGTTTTTAAAGAAAATGGATAAGATGAGTATTTTAAAACTTCTGGGTCATAATTTGCTTCAAGCATTACAAATAAGCTTTCTTCTAAATTCTTTAAAATACCACTGGTCATATGACCAATATCTGTTGCTATACTTATTTTTTTGTCATTATTATAAATATTAAAACCACAAGGGTTTGCTGCATCATGAGGTATTGAAAAAGGTTTAATGGCTAAATCACCAATTTCAAACTTATCAGTAACCTTAAAAAGTTTAATATTTTTATCTGCAATCTTATCTTTTTGTTTAGGCATATTATCTAAAGTTTCTTGATTTACAAAAACAGGTAAATCAAACTTTTTAGAAAAAGAACCTAAAGATTGAACGTGGTCTATATGTTCGTGTGTAACTAAAATACCGTCTAAAGATTTTGGGTCTATATTAATATCATTTAAAGCTGTTTCAATCTTCTTACAACTAACACCAGCATCTATCAAAATTTTGGTATTATTAGTTTCAACAAATAGACTATTTCCACTACTTCCACTATATAAACTACAAAATTTAAACATCGTTTCTTACTTCCTTATTCTTCTGTTACTCTTTTTATATTTGCTCCTAATTTTCTAAATTTACCTTCAATATCTTCATATCCACGGTCAATATGTTGTAAATTATATATATCAGTTTCACCTTGTGCACAAATACCAGCAATAACTAAAGCAGCACCTGCTCTTAAATCTGTACAATATACAGGAGCACCAGATAATTTTTTAACACCTTCAAAAAATGCTGTTTTACCATTTGCTGTAATTTTAGCACCCATTTTATTTAACTCATCTGTGTATTGGAATCTAGATTCCCAAATACTTTCATTAATAACACTATTACCATTTGCTAAAGATAATACAACACCCATTTGTGGTTGTAAATCTGTTGG
>CALYBF010000091.1 GCA_944393755.1 uncultured Clostridia bacterium
TTTTATTAACCTAGAATCTGATGATATATTTGTTATATCTAATTCTAAATTTCCTTTTGTTTCTAAAATTTCAATATCTTTTAAAACTTCTTTTAATTTCATAATATAGACACCCTTTATAAAAATAAAGAGTTATTTAACAAATTAATAACTCTCTAAAATGTATGGTGAGCCAGGAGGGATTCGAACCCCCGACACCAGGCTTAGAAGGCCTGTGCTCTATCCACCTGAGCTACTGACCCATTTCCAAATGACAATTTATATAATAGCACAAAAAAAGCCCTGTGTCAACAAGTTTAGGAGAAAAAATTAAAAAACTAGCCCGAATAATGCCAATAATACCAAAAAGAAGGAATAAAATATTAGATAATATCTTAACAAAATTAGCATTAAACTTAGATTTTAGAAATCTGCCAAAGAAAAGAGCAAGAAGATTACTAAAAACCATACCACAAATAGAACCTAGTATTAATGTTATTTTATAATTTGGATAATTAATACCTAAACCTAAAGAAGCAAGAAAAGTCTTATCACCAAGTTCACCAATTATAATACTAAGTGCAATTACAAAAATATAATTCAATTTTATATTAGAAATTTTTTCTAAAAAAGAAGATTTGTTTTTAGACTCTAGCTTTTTTTCTGGTAGAAAACCTAAAATTCCAAACAAGAGAAAAGAAATACATGTAAAAATTTCTAAATAAAATCTAAAAGTTTCATTTTCAAAAGAACCAAGTTTACTACCAAAAAGAATAGCTAAACCGTGGCTAAAAAAAGTACCTATTGCAACACCGAAGTAATATGTTTTTTGCTCTATCTTTAGTAGAAAAAGATAAAACTAAAAGTTGAGTTTTATCACCAAGCTCAGATAAAAAAACAAGAGAAAAACTAATAAAAAAAGTATAAATAAATTCCATAAACAAAACACCTCTTAGTAATTTCTATGCACAAATATTTAATAATAGACGCTAAACTTTTACGGAAATACCAGATGTATAATGTGAAAGTTTTGTGAACAAGCTTTACTTTAAAAAAAGAAAATGGTAATATTATATTTGATAAAAAGAGAATTAAAAAAAGGAGGAATTTTTTGTGATAGAAGTTAAAAATGTTACAAAAAAATATGGAAAATTTGTAGCCATTGATAACATAAGTTTCACTATAAATGAAGGTGAAATAGTTGGACTTTTACGGACCAAATGGAGCAGGAAAAAGTACAACAATGAATATGCTTACAGGTTACATTGAGCAAACAGAAGGAGATATTATAATTGACGGTTATGATATGTTAAAAAGACCTAAAAAAGCAAAAAAAGAAATCGGTTATATGCCAGAAGGAGTGCCACTTTATACAGATTTAACAGTAAAAGAATTTGTAACATATATGGCAGAAATAAAAAAAGTAGATAAAAAGACAAGAAAAGAAAGAGTAGAAAAAATCATTGAACAGACAGGTTTAAAAGATGTAGAAAAGAAATTAATAAAAAATCTATCTAGAGGTTATAAACAAAGAGTATCAATGGCAGGAGCATTAGTAGGAGAACCTAAAATATTAATTTTAGATGAACCAACAGTAGGTTTAGATCCAAAGCAAATAACAGAAATAAGAAATCTAATAAAAGAACTTGGAAAAACACATACTGTAATACTAAGCTCACACATATTATCAGAAGTAAGTCAAATATGTAATAAAGTAATTATTATAAATAAAGGAAAAATAGTTGCAATAGACACACCAGAAAATTTAGAAAATAAAGTAAGTAATAAAAACTGTATTTATGTAACAGTAGAAGATATTGAAAATAAGATGAAAGATATTAAAGATAAAATAAAAGATATTAATAAGTTAGAATTAATAAAAGAAAATGAAGATGGAACAAAAGAATATATGATTGAATCAAAAGAAGGAATTGATTTAAGAAAAATCTTATTTACAGAACTTGCTAAAGAAAATATAACAATATTTGAGATGAAAAAAGCTGATAGCACACTAGAGGAAGCTTTTATGAAAGTAATAGAAGGAGGTAATAAATAATGTTTGCAGTGATGAAAAAAGAATTAAAAACTTATTTTTGTTCACCTGTTGGTTATGTGTTTATAGGGCTATTTTTAATAATGTTTAGTATATTCTTTTATGTAGATGTATTCCAATATGGAAGTACAAACTTTGAATATATATTTTATTCAGGTGCAACAATTCTTACATTTATTACTCCAATACTTACAATGAGAACAATAGCAGAAGAAAGAAAAAATGGAACAGAACAACTACTTTTAACATCACCACTTAGTATTACAAAAGTAGTATTAGGTAAATTTATAGCAGCAACAATAATAGTAATAATTACAGAAATATGCACATTTTTATATTTTGGGATATTAAGCTTTTTTGGAACACCTCATATTACAACAGCATTAGTAACATTACTTGGTTTCCTACTTCTTGCAGTTAGTTATATATCATTTGGAATTTTAGCATCTAGTATTACAGAAAACCAAATAATTGCAGGGGTAATAACAATAGGATTTTTCATATTAACTTGGTTTTTACCAAACTTTAGTGAAGTATTTACTAATTTTTCATTAATAAATATGTTCTCTAAATTCCCAACAGGGCAAATTGATATTGCAGATACTGTAACATATGTAACATTTACAATATTGTGTTTACTTCTTACAGTTATAGTAATGCAAAGAAGAAAAAGTGTAAGATAGGAGGGAAGTAAAATTGGAAAAAGATAAAAAAGAAAATTTAAAAGACGAAAATAAAAACAATAAACCAGTCAAGGTAGAAAAGAAAAAGAAAGAAAAAAAAGAAAGAAAACCAAGCAAATTTATCCAAACGATTAAGAAAAAATGGTTAATAGATGGAACAAAAACAATAATTTTAGTGTTAGTTTTAATAGCAGTATTTCTAGCTATAAATACAGTTTTACACAATTTAGATTTAGCACCAATAGATTTTAGCCAAGAAAAATTATATACATTAACAGATGAAAGTAAGGAAAAAGTTAAAAATATAGATAAAAATGTTAATATATATTTTATAGGATATACAGATGAAGATTCAAATTTAGATTTAGCAAAACAATATCATAATGCTAATGAAAAAATAACAGCAGAAGCGGTAGATATAAATAATAGACCAGATTTAGCAAACAAATATGGAATAGAAAGTGGAATGCAAGGAATAATTGTAGAGTGTGGAGAAAAATCACAAGTACTATCAGCATCTGATTTATACACATATGATACAACAACATATGAACAAATAAGTATAGCAGAAGAAAAATTAACAAGTGCAATTACATCTGTTACAACAGATGATGTACCAAAAGTATATTTTTTAGAGGGGTATAGTGGTTTTTCATTAAACCAAAATATGTATTTATTAAGTATGTACCTAGAAAATGAAATATATGAAATAGATACTTTAAATGTATTATCAGTAGGAAATGTGCCAGAAGATTGTGATACATTAATTATTACAACACCTACAAAAGATTTTGATGATATCGCCACAAAATCAATAACAGATTATATAAATAGAGGTGGAAATATCTTATGGTTAAATGCAGCAGTAGTAAATGAACAAGATTTTACAAATGTAAATTCTATACTTGCAATGTATGGTGTAAAACCATTTACAGTTGGAACAATAAGAGAAACAGATACATCAAAAATGCTTAGCAATTCACCAGATTTAATTATACCAGAATTAGAATATAGTGAAATAACAAAAGATTTATATAATACAACAGGAGCAATTTTTGTAAATGCAACTAAAATTAATGTAGATGAAGATGGATTAGAAGATTTAAAAGTAAATAAAGTAGATTTAGCAAGAACAAGTAATGATGCTTATTTTAGAACTAATTTTAATAACCAACAAAATGAAGCAGTAGAAGGTGAAGAAATAGGAAGCTTCCTAGTCGGAGCAGAACTTGACAAAACAATAAAAGAAGCAAACGAGGAAACAGGAGAGAAAGAAATTACATCAAAACTTGTTATATATGGAGAAAACTACTTTATATCAGATTATCAATTAAATCAAAGCTCACAATATGGAGCAATACAACTTGGATATAATAGAGATTTAATGATAAATTCAATATCATATTTAGTAGATAGACCAGAAGACATTACAGCAAGAAAATCTACAGGAACTGTAACATATAATGCAACAGAAGAACAAGATACAATAATTAGAATAACAATATTTGCAGTACCAATACTAATAGTTTTAGCTGGAATATTAGTATGGCAAGTAAGAAGAAGAAAAAAATGAGAAAAAGTGGGACACCTACTTTTTGTCTCAAAATATAAAAAAATAAATGTAAAATAGAAGTTAGAAATAGATATGTTTTCTAGCTTCTATTATTTTCAGAAAATATATAAAACTAAAATAAAATATGAAAAAGATATTTTCTTGCTTTTTTACATATCTTATAGTAAAATAAAAACATCAAAACTAAGGAGAAAAAGAAATGAAAGATGTGTGGAAAGATATAGAACCAGAAGTAAAAAAAATAAACAAAAAAAAGATAATAATAACAACAATAGTAGTGGTAATTGCTATAGCAATTATTATAATAGTTGGTTTGTATATGACAAATCGTGATGTTAGAGATTGGATAGATAGAAATATATTTAGAAAAGAAGTAGAACAAGATAAAGCAATAACAATAGATTTTAATGAAACATTAAATTCAAATGTATATGCTTTTAATAGATATATAGGAATACTTAATCAAACAAAATTCACCATATATGGAAGTACAGGAAATAAAGAAGAAGAGCTAGAAATACAAATATCTAACCCAATATTTAGTTCTGCAAATAGATTTTTAGCTATAGCAGAAAATGGTGGACAAAGGTTATATTTAATATCAGACAAAAACATATCTTGGCAAGCAGAAATAGATGGAAATATATCACAAATATTTGTAAATAAAAATGGATATGTAGCGGTAATAATTACAGGAACAAGCCATAAAGCAGTAATAAAAACATTTAGCCCAGACGGAAAAGAAATGTTTACAACATTTTTAGCAAACACGAGAGCTGTAGATATAAGTATATCAAATGATAATAAATATCTTGCAATTGCAGAAGTAGATACATCTGGAGCAGTTATACAATCAGGTGTTAGAATAATGTCTGTGGACAAGGCGGAAAAAGACCCAACAAACTCATTAGAAAAAACATATAAAAGTGAAACAGGAAAACTTATAACAAATATAAAATACCAAGATAAGGGCAAATTAATTTGTATGTATACAGATTCTATAAATATAATAGAAAACGAAACAGAAAGTGAATTAGTAAATAGTAATGATAAAAAAATAACCTTTCAATCAATAGATTTAGAAAATAGTGCTTGTTATGTAGAAGAAAAATCATCTGGACTATTTACAGCAGATTCAATTGTAAGTATAATAAATTCTGATAATAAAGAGACAAAGCAATATTTAGTAAACTATGTAGCAAGAGAGATATATACAAACGGAAATATAATTGCTCTAAATTTAGGAACAGACATAGAATTTATAAGCACAGGCGGATGGCTTGTTAAAAGATATGTAGCAAACCAAGAAATAACAAATATAGTTGTTTCAGACTCTATTGCAGGAATTATTTATAGAGATAAAATAGAAATTATAAATTTATAAAAGGGGAGTATATTATGGGAATTGTAATTGATATTATAGTAGTTTTATTTATTTTATTATCAGTATTTTTAGGATATAGAAAAGGGTTAGTAGCACTTGGAATACATTTAATAGCATTTATTGTAGCTTTGGTTGTAGCATTTGTATTATATAGACCAATAGGAGCTTTAATAATTAATAATACAAGTTTAGATGAAAATTTACAAGGAACAATAGAAACAAAACTAGAAGAGATAATAAATACAGAAAACATAGAAATTTCACAAATAGATTTAGCAGGAGAAACTAAAACAGAAGCAGTATCAGAAGCTGCAAAAACACTATCAGAGAACATAATATATGGGGGAACAATAATAGTATTATTTATAATACTAAGAAT
>CALYBF010000092.1 GCA_944393755.1 uncultured Clostridia bacterium
TAAACGCCTGTGGAGATAGTAGGTTACGAGGTCTAAGAAGCAGGAAGCCCATTGGCTTTAGACAATGGGTAGTTCACCCAAATCCTTTTAAAAGAGAATTAAAAGATATATTTCATATAGCAGAATCTGGAGTATATAAAATAAATATAGATGAGTTTAAAGAAAAATTTTGGAATATGTTTATAATTGATTGTTTAATAGGAAACGAGGATAGACACAACGGGAATTGGGGCTTTTTAAAAAATATAAAAGATGAAAAATTAGTATTTGCTCCAATTTATGATTGTGGTTCTTGTTTATTTTCAGTATATACAGATGAAAAGATGCAAGAATGTTTAGAAAAAAATTCAAAAATGCAAGATTGTATAAAAAATACATCATCCGCAATTAGAGATAATGGCACTAAAATTAAATATTTTGAATATATTACAAGGTTAAGGAATGCAGAATGTAATAATGCTTTACTTAGAATGTATAACAAAATAGATATGACAAAAATCTTTAATTTAATAGATGAAATTGATATAATTTCTAATGTAAGAAAAAAGTTTTATAAGAAAGTCATTGAGGGAAAATATAAAGAAATATTAACAGTTGCTTATAAAAAGTTAAATAAGTCTAGATAAGTTGTAATCAAGACAAGAAATAATCTGTAAAAAAATAAAAGGTGGATACAAAGGAGAGAATATGTTTAATTTTTCATTTGATAGAAGGATATTATATATAGTAATTGCAATATTAGTATTAGTGTCATTAACTAGTTTTATGACAGATCCAAATTCATTATTATCAATATTATTTGGGTTACCAGGAGTATTAATTGCAATTACATTTCATGAATTTGCACACGGTTTTGTTGCATATAAATTAGGAGATAATACAGCAAAAATGGAAGGAAGGCTAAGTTTAAACCCTTTTGCACACTTAGACCCAATAGGAACATTAATGCTTGTATTTGTAGGCTTTGGTTGGGGAAAACCAGTACACGTAAACCCAAGTAATTATACAAGAAAATTTTCAATGGAAAAAGGAGAAGCAATAGTATCAGCAGCTGGACCAATAACTAATATATTACTTGCAATAATATTTACAGTAATAACATTTGTTTTAGCAAATGTAACAAATACAGGAATATTACTATCAGACTATGGAATATCTGTAGCTAGTGCAAATACAACATTAAGTGTTATATTTAGAATATTAATTTCAACAATAACAATAAATGTAGGTTTAGGAATATTTAACTTAATACCACTTCCACCACTAGACGGTTCAAAAATAATAATGCCATTTTTACCATATAAAGCAAAACAATGGTTTATTAATAATGAGCAAATATTTTATATAGTATTTATAGTATTATGGATATCAGGTTTAGCTGGAAGAATAATATCACCAGCAATATCATTTATATCTATGGGAATAATGAATGCATTTAGTTTTATATTATAAAAGGGGAAAGTAATGGAAAAAGATATACTAACATTAGGAATAGAATCAAGTTGTGATGAAACATCAGTTGCAGTAGTAAGAAATGGTAGAGAAATATTATCAAATGTAATAGATACACAAATACCAATACACGAAAAATATGGTGGAGTAGTTCCAGAAATAGCATCAAGAAACCATATAGAAGCAATATCAAGAGTGTATAAAAAAGCGTTAAAAGAAGCAAAAGTAGATATATCAGAAATTTCAGCAATAACAGTAACATATGGACCAGGTTTAGTAGGAGCGTTATTAGTAGGTTTATCATATGCAAAAGCAATCTCTTTTGCACATAATATACCATTAGTTGGAGTAAATCATATAGAAGGACATATTGCGGCAAATTATTTAACATATAAAGAGTTAGAACCACCATTTCTATGTGTAATGATGTCTCGGTGGAAACACAATGATAATAAACGTAAAAGATTATACTAAATTTGAAGTGCTAGGAAAAACAAGAGATGATGCTATCCGGAGAAGCATTTGATAAAGTAGCAAGAGTAGTAGGGCTTCGGTTATCCTGGAGGACCAAAGGTAGATAAATTAGCACAAGAGGGAAAACCTTGTATAGAACTTCCAAAAACAAAATTCCAAAAAGACACATTAGATTTTAGTTTTAGTGGAATAAAAACAGCAGTGATAAATTTACATCATAAAAACCCAAGTGTAAATAAAGCAGACTTATGTGCAAGTTTTGAGAAAAATATAACAGATACTTTAATAGAACATATAAGGAGAGTTATAAAAATAACAGGTATAAAAAAGATAAGTTTAGCAGGTGGAGTATCTGCAAATACATATATAAGAAATGCATTTTTAGAATTAGAAAAAGAAGGAATAAAAATATATATGCCAGATTTAAAACTATGCACAGACAATGCAGCAATGATAGCGTCAAGTGGATATTATAATTTTATAAATGGAAAGCAAGATGGCTTAGAATTAAATGCGATACCAAATTTAAAAATATAACCAAAGAAAGGTTTTTAAAATGGAAAGAAAAGAAAATATAAAAAGTGAAAATATAAGAGAAAAGACTTCAGTACACAAAACAGTAAATAAAAATAGAAGAAGAAAAATAGATAAGAAAAAAGTAGCAAAATTTTTAGTTTGCGTTGTTTTAATACTTGTAATAATAATAGTAATAAGCAATGGGATAAAAGCAAATGCTAAAGAAAAGAAAGCAGAAGAAGTATTCGGAAAAGATTACTGTGATTCTGTATTACATATGGCAACAAACGACTTACAAGAACACGTATGCAAGATATGTGGAGCAGAATTTAAAGATTCTGGTATGAGAGCTGATATATGTAATGAGTGTAGTATAGAACTAGACAGATGTAATTTTTGTGGTAAGAAACTAACTAAAGAAATAAAACAAGAAAGAAATGAATTATTAGGAGAATAGTATATGATTTATACGATTGGAGATTTACATTTATCTTTTAAAGAAAACAAACCAATGGATATTTTCGGAAAAAATTGGGAAAATCACGAAGAAAAAATAAAAAAAGACTGGGAAGAAAAAGTAACTGATAACGATTTAGTAGTACTTCCTCGGAGACTTTTCGTGGGCTATGTATTTAAAAGATTCAGACGAAGATTTTAAATATCTAAATAATTTAAAAGGAAAAAAAATATTATTAAAAGGAAACCATGACTATTGGTGGACTACAATAAAGAAAATGAAAGAATTCTTAGAAGAAAATAATTTTAAAAATATAGATTTCTTATATAATAATTCATTTGAATTTGAAAATAACATAATAGTAGGAACTAGAGGTTGGGCAATTTCAGAAGATAAAGAAGATATACGTTTATTTAAAAGAGAAGCTCTAAGGTTAGAGTTATCAATTAAAGACGGAATAGAAAAGTTTGGGGATAATAAAGAAATAATTTGTTTTATGCATTATCCACCAATTACAAGACAAAATATTTTAAATAATGAATTAAATGATTTAGTTAGAATAATGATGAAATATAATATAAAAAAATGTTACTATGGACATCTACACGGAGAATCAATAAAAGAAGCAGTAGAAGGAAATTATTTTGGAATAGATTTTAAATTAGTAAGTGCAGATGCAACAGATTTTAAACTAGTAGAAGTACTTTAAGAAAAAATAAAAGAAAATATTTAAGGAGTATTAAATGTTAGATTTAAATAAAGATGTAAAATATGTAAAAGGAGTAGGACCAAATAGAGTTCTACTTTTAAATAAATTACGGAATATTTACTTTAAAAGATTTAATAACATATTATCCAAGAACATATGAAGATAGAAGTAAACCAAAAGATTTATGTGATTGTAAAGACGGAGAAGAAGTATTAATAGAAGCGGTAGTATGTACAAAATTAAATAATATACGACTTAAAGGAAAATCTATGCAAAAATTATTAGTAAGGGATGAAACAGACTCTTGCTTAATTACGTGGTTTAATCAACCATATTTAAAAGATAAATTTATAGTACGGAAAAAAATATAAATTTTATGGAAAAGTAAGTACAAAAACGGGAAAAATAACATTTAATTCACCAGTATTTGATGAAATAGAAAAAGTACAAAATACAGGAAGAATAATTCCAATATATCCACTAACATACAAATTATCACAAAATCAATTAAGAAAAATAATGGAAGCTGGAATAAAAGAAGTATATGGAAATTTAAAAGAAACACTTCCAGAATATTTATTAAAAAAATATAAATTAGAAGATATAAATAATGCAACAAAATATATACACTTTCCAGAAGAATTTAGAGATTTTAACATAGCAAGAAACAGATTAGTGTTTGAAGAATTATTAACAGTACAACTTGCGTTATTAGAATTAAAAAATAGTTATAATAATGATATAAAAGGAATAGAATTTTCTAAAAATGCTAAGATGTCAGATGTAATAAATACATTACCATTTAAATTAACAAAAGCACAGTTAAGAGTTTTAGAAGAAATAGATAGAGATATGGAAAGTTCCAAAAATATGAATAGATTATTACAAGGAGATGTAGGTTCAGGAAAAACAGTAGTTGCAATGTGTGCTGCATATAAAGCAGTAAAATCAGGATATCAAGCAGCAATAATGGCACCAACAGCAATATTAGCAAGTCAGCATTTAGAAAACTTTAAAAATATATTAGAAAAATTAGGTGTTAAATGTGAATTATTAATATCAGGAATAACAAAAAAGAAAAAGGAAGATATATTAGAAAGACTAAAAAATGGAGAAATAGATATCTTAATAGGAACACACGCAATAATAGAAGATAATGTAATTTTTAAAAACTTAGGACTAGTTGTAACAGATGAACAACATAGATTTGGAGTAAAACAAAGAACAAAAATAGCAGAAAAAGGAGAAAACCCAGACGTATTAGTAATGACAGCAACACCAATACCAAGAACTTTAGCATTAATATTATATGGAGATTTGGATATATCAATAATAGATGAATTACCACCAAACAGAAAGAAAATAGAAACATTTGCAGTAAATAAAAATATAACAGAAAGAGTAAATAACTTTATAAGAAAACAACTAGAAGAAGGAAGACAAGCATATATAGTATGCCCTTTAGTTGAAGAAAACGAAGAAATGGACTTAAAATCAGTAGAAAAAATATATGAAACATATAGCAAAGAAGTATTTCCAGATTATACAGTAGATTTTATACACGGAAAAATGAAAACAAAAGATAAAGATAGTATTATGGAAAGATTTAAAAATAGAGAAATAGATGTATTAGTATCTACTACCGTAATAGAAGTTGGTGTTGATGTGCCAAATAGCAATATAATGGTAATAGAAAATGCAGAAAGATTTGGTTTAGCACAACTTCATCAATTAAGAGGAAGAGTAGGAAGAGGAGATTACCAATCATATTGTATATTAAAATTTGAAGGAAAAAGTGAAAATGTACGTAAAAGGATGAAAGTAATGTGTGAAACAAATGATGGGTTTATAATATCAGAAAAAGACTTAGAATTAAGAGGTTCAGGAGATTTCTTTGGAACAATGCAACATGGACTTCCAGAATTCAAAATAGCAAATTTATTTGAAGATGTAAATATCTTAAAATTAGTACAAAGTGTTGCGGTTGAAATATTATCAAAAGATCCAAAGCTAGAGACAGAAGAAAATAAATTATTACGAGAACTAATAAAAGATAAATTTACAAAAAGAATAGAGATATAAAAATAGTAATTTGCAAGTGATGATATTATAGCAAAATATTATTAGCTATAAAGCAGTCAAAAACCTTGAATTAGTGAAAGTAGAAGTTTGTGGCTGTTTTATATATTACTCTTATTCTTTTTTGCACAAAATTTTATGATGGCTACCATTTTATGAATAAAATAATTATTTTCCAATATAATATTATAATAGCTTATTTCCCAAAAATATAAAAAACTTGATTTTGGGAAATGAGAGTGATATAATATTTGTGAGGTGATTCTATATGAAAATAATAGAAAGAGATTATTTGAAA
>CALYBF010000093.1 GCA_944393755.1 uncultured Clostridia bacterium
TTATTTCTATCTTTTAGTTCTTCTACCTCTTCATCATTTACTGTTACTTTATTTACTGTTAAACTGTTTGATATTTTGTCTTTTAAAATAATTCCATCAATATCTTGTGTTCCATTATTTTTTACATTAATAGTATATTCTAATACATCTCCTGGTTTAATATAGTTATCTTCTATATTAGATGTCATACTAACTGATATATCTGCTTTTTTAACATCATCTGTTACTACATTAGATTTGTATTCTTCTTCACCTTGTTTTGCTTTTGCTGAAAATACAATTTCTGGAACGTTTTCTAATTTATTAATTTGTAAATCATAGCTTATCACTTTATTTTGTCCAGGTTCTAATGTACCTATATTTATTTCATCTTGATATTCTATTTCTTCTGATTGTATTGGAGTCATATTGTTTATTTCTTCTTCTGTTGGTGTTTCTGAGTTCTCATCATATTCTTCTTTTAAATCTTCATCTGTTACTTCTTCTTTTGGCATATTTGTTATTAAATTACATCTACTTACTGTTAAATAATTAGGTAAATTAGTAATAACACTTACGTTTTCTTGTTTTTCATTTGATATGTTTTCTACAATTGTAAAATATTGAACTACACCTGTTTCATATAAATCAATACTTCTATCTGTAACTCTTTTAACTGTTACTCGTATATTTCCTTTTGATGTTATTAAACTTAAATCGTTAGATTCTTTTATTGCATCTCCATAAGCTATTGCTGATTTATTTACTAATGTTGTTCCTTCAGATGTATCATTATTTACTCTTACTTCATATTCTAAAGTTTTAGATTCTCCAACTTTTATACTATCAATTGTACTTTCAAAAACTTTATCTTCTAACTCTTTATAATATGAAGAACCTGTATATTCAAAATGATCTTCTGGAACTACTAAAGTTGTTCCTTCTGGTACACTTCCTTGTACTTTTACATTAGTAACATCTTCACTTCCTATATTAGATACTTCCACTTTATATCTAATAACTTCACCATTTTTTACAACATTGTTGTTTTCTAAATTATTTCCTGAAACCGTTGCACTTATTTTTGTTTCTAAATTTGGTCCTACTCCTGTTTCTAAAACAATTTCTGTTGCATTTATTTCATTACTTGTATTTGTTACATTATTATTATAATTTACTTTATATCCTTGTTTTGCTTTTTGATTATATTCAAGTAATGCTGGGACTTCTACTTTATATGTTGCATTAATTTCAGTTCCTGATAACATTTCTGGAACTTCAATTAAGTATTTTCTAACTTTTGTTCCGTCTGTTATTTCTTCTTGCCATCCGTTTTCGCTATTTTGTAAATCTTCTGTAGCATTTTCATTTTCTGTATAATATACTTTTGCACCTTCTACTCCGCTTACATTAAGACCCTCTTTTATGTTTATATCAATATTATTTTCACTATTTCTAGTTGGGAAAGTACCTAAAACTTTTACATTTGATACTGCATTTTCATTATTATTTATTACTTCTATTTGTGTTTCTAATTCTTTTGCTTCTTGTCCTTTTTCAAGTTTTACACTAGTATTTTCTTCTTCACCTATTGTTTCTACACCTAATTCAGAAATATTCTGTATTGCTGTCATATCTTTTGGTGCTACAACTCTAATATCATTTTCGTAAGAAACTGTTTCTTCTTTATTTACACAAGTCATTATAATTTTACTATCTTGTGTTGCTGATTTTTTATTTACATTTACGCTTGCATTTATTACTAAGATTGCACCTTCTATTCCTGGCTCTTTATAATTTGTTTGTTTTCCTGCTAATTCTACTGTTATTGTTCTACCATTTGCTGTGTAATTTGCTATAGAAAGTTCTGTTTCATATATTAAATCTATATTATTTATTGTTATATTTTCTACAGCTTCTGGTAATTCAAATGTTAATATAGGATTTTCAAATAAATTATATTGTTCATTATTTGATTTTAATGTAGCTCTTATTTCCACATCATTTGCTATAACTGTTGATAATGTATCTTTATTTACTTCTAAACCAGCTTCAGTTTTAGCATTTTCTAATTTTATTCTTGATTCTGAAGTATTTGTTACTCCTGTTCCATAATCAATACTTACATTTGAAGCTAATTCTACAGCATTTACAACTTTTTCTTCTTCTCCTGCTTTAATAGATTTAGTATGTTTAAATACTAAATCTCCTTCTTCAATAGGAGTTGTTGTTTTTATTTCTATACTACTTGGTTCTTTTCCTGTATAATCAATAACAATATTTCCATTTTCATCTGCTTGTGTCTCTGAATTCACAACACCTAAAGTTTCACTATTTTCGTTTAATATTGTTATTTCTCCGTTTTCTCCAAGTATTTTATCAAAATCTTCTTTTTCTAAAACTGTTTTATTATACACAACATTTGCTAGAACTTCTTTTTCTTCTAATGTATTATAGTGGTTTTGTTCTTCCTTAATAGAAACACCATCTACACTATTTGATAAGTTTGCTTTTAATGTTGTTTCTGTTTCAAAACTTCTATCTAAAGAAGCATTTATTTTTCCTTTATATATTACAGATTCTCTTGCAGTATTTGTAACTTGCATTAAATTATCTTTTTCTTCATCTGTTATTTTTATTGTATTAGTCGTTTTTAATTCTTTACCATTGAATAATTTTACTGTTTCTTCTACTGGTATTTCCATATCTACCAAATCTACATCTTTATTATAAACTAAAGTTAAAATTACATTTTCGCATCCTGTTTTTTTCCAAATAACTTTATTCTCTTCATTTGGTTTATTTGTAAATTCCATAGATATATTATTATCACTATAGTTGTATTCAAAATATGTCATTGTATTGAAATTTGTTTTTGTTACAACTTCTGGTCTTTCTTCTTCAGGTAATGTAACGTTAGCAGTCATCTCTTCTATAGGATAATTATTTTCTTTTAACCCCATATTCATAGAAATTTGTACGACTCTTTTATCTTCTCCGTTTATATTAAATATTTTATTTGTTATAATACCTAAACCATTTTCTACATTTTCTTCATTATTGTTTTCTAAGTATTCATATATTGCTTCTCTTGTTGCTTTAATATTTATATCTTTTTCTGTACTATCTCTATAAATACCTGTTAAATTTAAATCAGACACAGCACTTAATAAACCTATATCTAAAATATCATCTTTTACAGGTTCGATTTCAACATCAAAACTTGCTGTTGTTCCAGCATTTATCTGATTTAATGTTATTTTGTTCCCTTCTATTTTATTTACATACTCGCTTTCTGTATTTTTTAATTTAAAATTACTATTCTCTAAAGTAATTTCTCCATTAAAATAACCTTCGTTTTTAACAGTAACACCTAATGTTAATATATTCTCATCTTTTAGCTCAGCTGTGAATTCTATATTTTTATGATTTGTAGAACTACTTTCTGCTGCAAGTGAGATAAACCCTGTTCCAACATAAATAAAATTAATAATTGTTAAAACAGTTATTAACATTAATACTGTTAATGTTTTTAAAATTTTACCTTTCATAATAAGCCTCCTTAGTTTATAATATCTCTATCTACTATTATAACCTTTATTTCTAGATTTTTCAAGCTTTTTCCTCGCTTTTCATGACTTTTTATGTTAATTTCTAATTTTTTACAAAAATTTCCTTACGGAAGGTCTTTTTTATATCTTTTATTTTAAATATTTCAATTATATATCTTTTTTATTACATTTTGTAACATCTGTGTTTTTTTAACATATTATATTTCATAGATATATGATTTTTGCATATATATAAGTAGAGGTGATTAATTTGGATAATAATTTTAATTTAGATGAAAATACTATGAATAAGCTTAATTCCGTAATAAAAGGTGGTAATGTTTCTGATTTAATTTCTCAAATTCCACCAGATGTTTTAGCAAATTTTTCTTCTATGATGAATAATAACAATAATAATTCTAATAACAATTCAAATAAAACTGAAAATAATAAAGATTTAAATAATAATTCTGATAACAATACTGGAAACAACAATAATTCTTTCAATTTTAATAATATAGATATGAATACTATGTTAAAAATGAAATCTATTATTGATAAAATGAATAATTCTAATGATCCAAGATCTAATTTACTTGCTTCTTTAAAACCATATTTACGTGATAATAAAAAACAGAAATTAGATGAATATGCAAATCTTCTTAATTTTGCCAAGATTGCTGAAATTTTAAATAATGATAATAAGGAGCCAAAATAATGCCAGTTTTTCCTTTTTCTCCTTTTAATTACAGATTTTATCCTAATTATATTCATAGAAATAGGATAAATAGAGAAAAAGGACAAGGAAGAAAAGCTGAAGAAGTAATAGAAACAAAAATGGATTTAGAAAACAAAGAAACAAAAAAAGAAGCAGTAAATATAGATAAAGCAAATAATAAAAATTACAACAAAAAAAGAACATCTAAAAATAATTTTGCTAATTTTAATATTTCTGCTATTCTTAATTCTGATATAAATACTCCTATTTTAGAAATATTAGGTATTAAATTATATTTAGATGACCTTATTATAATTGGTTTATTATTTTTCCTTTATAAAGAAGATGTACAAGACGAGTTATTATTTTTTATACTAATTTTACTTCTTCTTAGTTAAAATTACTCTATTACTATTTTATCGTCTATAACGCTTAAATATGCTTGTTTATGCATAGGCTCTTCATCACGATTTATTTCTTTTACTATATTTGCTATTCTTACTTGTACTGAATCAAATAGCCCCGCAGCTATTATTGCTTGTTTATTTCCTTTTGCTCCTGCGTGTGCCAAGCCTCTTAATGCTCCTAATACTACGATATTATCAGATGCCATAACTTCTGCACCTGAGTTTACATCTCCTAAAATTACTAAACTACCTTCTGTTTCCATTTTTTGTCCAGACCTTAATGAACCTCTATGGAATTTTGTTTCAGACATTGCTATTTCTTTATCAAAAGCTCTCTTAATACTAGAAAGCCCTAAGCTTTTAGGCATATCAAATTCTATTTCTACATCTATTTTTTCTTTAATTAATTCTTGTATTTGGTCTATTTCTTTATTTTTTAATATTTTTCCAGTTACTCTAATTGGTGTTTTTTCGTCTTTATATAATTTTTTTAATTCTGGTAGCTTCTTTTTCAATGCAGATATTATTTGCACTTGCTCTGCATTTTCATCTAATTTAATTACTATTTCATCTTTTCTTAAATTTATACTTACATAATTACTCTTCATTTTTACATCCTTCCAATCTTCTTTTTACATTTAAAATATAATATAGATTTTGCTTAATGTCAATAGAATTTATTAAAACAATATAAAGATAGACACCTATGATAAGGCATCTAACTCTATATTTTCGGTTAGTTTTAGTTCATTTTAATCATTGTCCAGTGCTACTTTATATATAAAGTGAGGCGAGAAGAAGCACTACTGTCGGGACCTGTAGACGTGATGCTGCGCCTGCAAGAAGGAGAATAGCTATTCCCCAAATAACTTCCTCGAACAACACGATAGTCGTCAGAGTTAGCCTCTAATGTATCTTCTCTATGGCAAGCATATAAATCAAATACATTTTTTATTACATCTGTTTCTTTTTGTCCTGTTATATAACTATTATTTTGTATTGAATTATTACTGGTTGATGTTATGCTACTTTCTTCTCCTCTTCTTTTCATAAAATTCATCATTGCATCATACTGACTACCCCATATCATTGAACTTGTTACAGATGAATCATTTGTTTCTGGTACTGTATATTCTAAACATTTTTTATATAAACCATACCAAGTATTTGTTTTAGAATTGTTTGCACTTGCTGTTGTTACTGTACTACTATTCGTACTTGCATTTTTACTTACAGGTATATCTCCTTCTAAACCTAATTCATATCTTCCTACATAAAAACCTTTATATTTTGCTACACTTGTTGCCATTTCTTTATATTGA
>CALYBF010000094.1 GCA_944393755.1 uncultured Clostridia bacterium
TGCCCATTTGGAGCAATAGAAATGAAAGAAGAAGAATAAAAATAGAAAGGAAGAAAAAATATGAGTATAAGAGAAAGATTAAGTGGTAATGAAGCAGCAGCAACAGCTATGAAACAAATTAATCCAGATGTAGTAGCAGCATTTCCAATAACACCATCAACAGAAATACCTCAATACTTTTCAACATTTGTAGCAAATGGAGCAGTAGACACAGAATTTGTTGCAGTTGAAAGTGAGCATAGTGCAATGTCAGCTTGTATTGGTGCAGAAGCAGCAGGAGCAAGAGCCATGACAGCAACATCTGCAAATGGTTTATCATTAATGTGGGAAATGATATATATTGCTTCAAGTTTAAGATTACCAATTGTTTTATCATTAGTAAATAGAGCAGTATCAGGACCTCTAAATATCCATAATGACCATTCAGATGCAATGGGGGTAAGAGACGCAGGATGGATAATGTTATTTTCAGAAAATAACCAAGAAGCATATGATAATACATTAATGGCACATAGAATAGCAGAAAATGAAAAAGTAATGTTACCATTAATGGTATGTCAAGATGGATTTATAACATCACATTCTATAGAAAATATAGAATTAGTAGAAGATGAAAAAGTAAAAGAATTTGTAGGAGAATATCATCCAAAACATTATTTATTAAATCAAAATGAACCAATAGCAGTAGGACCATTAGATGTTCAAAGTTATCTATTTGAACATAAAGCTCAGCAAGCAGAAGCTATGAAAAATGCAAAACAAGTAATCTTAGATGTCGCAAAAGACTTTGAAAAATTAACTGGTAGAAAATATGGTTTATTTGAAGAATATAAAATGGAAGATGCAGAAGTTGCAATTGTATGTATGAATTCAACAGCAGGAACAACAAAAGCAGTTGTAAATAAATTAAGAGAACAAGGTAAAAAGGTAGGACTTTTAAAACTTCGTGTATTTAGACCATTCCCAGTAGATGAAATATCAGAAGCTTTAAGCAATTTAAAAGCAGTAGCTATTTTAGATAAAGCAGATTCACTAAATGCAGCAGGAGGAGCTTTATTCCAAGATGTAACATCTGCTATGTATGTAAATAAAAAACAAGTACTAGCTGTAAATTATGTTTATGGTATAGGTGGTAGAGATACAAGAGCAGATGAAATTGAAAAAGTATATAATGATTTATTTGAAATAGTAGATAATGGAGAAGTTAAAAATCCATATAGATATTTAGGATTAAGAAAGGAGGCTGAAGACTAATGCCTTACAATGTAAAAGAAGTAGTAGCAAATAAACCTTCAAGATTTACATCAGGACACAGAATGTGTGCTGGTTGTGGAGCTCCACCAGTAGCTAGAATGATAATGAGAGCTCTAAAACCAGAAGACCACGCAGTAATTTCAGTAGCAACAGGATGTATGGAAGTTTCAACATTTATGTATCCATATACATCTTGGACAGATTCATTTATACATACAGCATTTGAGTGTGCAGGAGCAACTCTATCAGGAGCGGAAGCAGCATATAAATCAATGAAAAAACAAGGTAAAATAGATAATACAACAAAATTTATTGCATTTGGTGGAGATGGAGGAACTTATGATATAGGTATACAAAGTTTATCAGGAGCAATGGAACGTGGACATGATATGGTTTATGTATGTTATGATAATGGTGCATATATGAATACAGGTATTCAACGTTCATCTGCAACACCACATTTTGCAGACACAACAACATCACCAGCAGGAACAGTTATTCCTGGAAAGATGCAACAAAGAAAAGATTTAACAACAATAATGGCAGGTCATCACTTACCATATGTTGCACAAACCATTGGTTATATGAATTTTAAAGATTTATATGAAAAAGCAGAAAAAGCAATATATACAGAAGGTCCTTGTTTCTTAAATGTACTTGCACCTTGCCCAAGAGGTTGGGGATATCCAACAGATATGTTGATGCAAATAAATAAATTAGCAGTAGAAACATGTTATTGGCCATTATATGAAGTAATAGATGGTAAATATAAAATTAATTATAAACCAGCTAAGAAATTACCAATTGAGGAATTCTTAAAACCACAAAAAAGATTTAAACATATGTTTAAACCAGGAAATGAGTGGATGATCGAAGAATTCCAAAAAGAAGTAGATAGAAGATGGGATGAATTATTAAAATTAGAAGAAATCACAAATAAAGAATAAAATGTGGAAAATGATTTAGGAGGTGAAGTAAAAATGGCATATAAAATAACAGATAAATGTATTTCTTGTGGAGCTTGTGCAGCAGAATGTCCAGTAGGATGCATATCACAAGGAGATAGCAAATTTGAAATAGATCAGTCTGCTTGTATTTCTTGTGGTACTTGTGCTGGTGTTTGTCCTGTTGAAGCCCCAATAGAGGAATAAAATTAAAGAAATTAATAAACTCTCATAAATAATTTTATTTATGGGAGTTTTTTGCTTTTAAAAAAGTGCTATATTTGTAATAGCACTTTTAATCTTCGTTTTCTTCATTTTCATCTTTTTCTTTTTTATCTTTCATAGCTTTAGGAACAACAATATTTTTAGGTTTTTTGCTAGAAGGTTCTGGCGTAACGTCATTTAAATGGTCATAAGCTGGAGAAATATCTAAATTAGAACCATCACCTTTAACAACTTCTATTTTTTTATCTTCACTCATAATAATACCTCCAAAAAACTTTTCTTAATATTATCATAATAAAATTAAAAAAACAAGAGTTTTAAAAAATATTGACATATGGCTAAATTCGTGAAATAATAGTAAAGAATTAATTTTAATTAAGAAGGGATAATTATGCAAATAAATAAAACAAAAGCAATAATAGAAGCAATACTTTTTTCAGCAGGAAGAGAAGTTAAGAAAAACGAATTAATGCTTACCTTAGAATTATCAAGCGAAGAAATAGATGAAATAATAACAATTATGCAACAAGATTATAAAAACGAAGAAAGAGGTATTGAATTAATAAAAATAGATGACGGATATCAATTATGTACTAAAAAAGATATGTATGAATATATATATCCTGTAATTGATAAAAGAACAAAACCAAATTTATCTACAGCATCTTTAGAAACTCTATCAATTATTGCATATAACCCAAGAATAACAAGAGCAGAAATAGAAGCAATAAGAGGAGTATCTGCAGATGCGTGTGTTTATAAATTATTAGAATATGGTTTAATAGAAGAAGCTGGAAAAGTGGATTTACCAGGAAAACCAATGTCATATAAAACAACAAATGAATTTTTAAAAATGTTTGGTTATTCATCATTAAACGATTTACCAGAACTTCCAAGATATAAATTAGATGAAAACAAACAAATAGTAATAGATGATTTGTTAGAAGAAGAAAAAGAAGGATTAATGGAGGCTCCTAACCCCGAAAGGGAAGAAGTAGAAGAAGAGAAGGTAAATCAAGAAAATAATTAGAAAAGAGGTTTTTAATATGAGATTATCACGGAACAGGTATGGGAACTGTTAAATTAAATAATTTAGATGAAATGTATCCAGGGCAAAGTATATTACTACAAACTGGACAATTAGTACAATATGGAGCAGGAATATTTGGATATAGTACAGTACCATTATTATTAAGAAGAAAAATAGAACAAATAATAGTTGAAACTTTAAATAAATATGGCTGTATAGAAGTATTACTTCCAACATTACAACCAGATATTATTTGGAAAAATTCAGGAAGATATGATACATATGTAAATGATGGAACAATGTTAATTACAGAATCTAACAAAGGAACATTTTGCTTAGCACCAACAGGTGAAGAAGCAATGTTAGAATTTGCAAGAGAAAAATTAAAATCATACAAAAATTTACCTGTAACATATTATCAAATAGGAGAAAAATATAGAAATGAAATACGCACAAGAGGATATTTATTAAGAGGAAAAGCTTTTCCAATGCTTGATGCATATAGTTTTGATATAGACGAAAAAGGTATGACAAAATCTTATGAAAATGTAAGAAATGCATTTTTAGAAATATTCAAAAAAATAGGTTTAGATGTTATTCCAATAGTTGCAGATAATGGAGCAATGGGAGGAAAAAAATCAGAAGAGTTTATGCTAATATCAGAACAAGGAGAAGATAAAATACTTTATAATAAAGAAACAGGTATTGGTTTAAATACAGAAATTTTAGAAAAAGAAAATTACAAAGAATATCTAAAAGAGGAATATGGAATAGATAGCATAGAAGGTTTTGAAGAAATTAGAACTATGGAACTAGGACATATATTCCAATTAGGAACAAGATATTCTGAAATGATGAACGGAAAATTTACAGATAAAGACGGAAAAGATACTTTATATTATATGGGATGTTATGGAATAGGAGTAAGTAGAACATTAGCAGCTTTATATGAAGAGTGTTTATTAAAAGACAAAAATGAAAAGCCTTGTGGTTTCTATTTACCAGAAAAAATAGCACCATTTAAAGTACAAATAATTCCTAAAATGGATGATGAAGAAAAAGTTAAAATAGCAGAAGAAATTTATGATGTGTTAAATAAAGAAGGAATACAAGCTATATTAGATGACAGGGAAAACATAAATATAGGATCTAAAATAAAAGATAGTAAAGTCCTTGGAACACCAAATATTTTAGTTATTGGTGATAAAACAGATGGAAATGTTTTAGAACTTGAAAATAATAAAACAGGTGAAAAACTAGAAGTAACTAGAGATGATTTAGTAAGAGTTCTTAAGAAATAATTAAAAAATTGTTCACAATAAAAACACATTTAAAATACTTTTTAGATATAATATATGGTTAAAATAAGCATATACTAAATAAGAAAACATACATTATATCTATAAAAAGGAGTTGAATGTGTATGAAATTAAAAAGAGGAAAAAGTGAAAGTACAGATTTAGTTGACCTGAAAAATTTCGTAGACTATAATGAAAAACTTGAAGCAAGTAATGATACTTTCCAAAAATTAATGTTTATTTATAAAATGGCAATCAAAGAACTAAATACAAAAATAGAAATTTTTAAAGATGAGTTTAAAATGTTTTATGATTATGACTTAGTTGACCATATAAATACAAGAATAAAATCACCTAAAAGTATTATACAGAAAATGACTAAAAAAGAGTGTAAATTAACATATAAAGATATGATAGAAAACATAAATGACATTGCAGGAATACGCATAGTTTGTCCTTTACAAAAAGATATTTATACAATTAAAAATTTATTACAAAATGTACCTGGAATTAAAACACTAAAGGAAAAAGATTATATTACAAAACCAAAAGAAAGTGGTTATTCTGCTTATCATATAATCTTAGGTGTCCCTGTAATGTTATCACATCAGATAATTTATGTTAAAGTGGAAATACAAATTAGAACTATGGCTATGGACTTTTGGTCAAGCTTAGAACATAAAATGAAATATAAGCCACAAAGTGATGAACCAACTAAAAAACAATCAAGAGAGTGGGTTAGTTGTGCAAAGGTTATTAATAAATTAGATGAAAAAATGATGTTATTAAATGAAAACTAAACAAAAAGATAATCACAGAAAATAAAATCTGTGATTATTTTTACGGAGCGAATCACATACAAGTTACGAACTTTGTTCTATTTCTAGAAATATTATAGAATAAATAAAAATAATTTTCAATACTTATATAAAATAAATCCCAAAAAATGGAATTGGACAGTTTTTTTGGAATAAATATTGATAAAAAATTATTTTTAGTATATACTATTAGTAGTTTATTAAAGGAGATATGTTATGGAGATTGAAATATAGGCAACCGCAATCCCATTGGCTTTAGACGATGGGTCGAGGTTGCAAAAAGTATATATTTTATGTTAT
>CALYBF010000095.1 GCA_944393755.1 uncultured Clostridia bacterium
ATTTAAACCTCTTTCTTGGTATTTCTTTAAATATTTTTCATAACTTAATCTTACAAAAGGAGCTAAATGTGTAAGAGAAACTGTTGCTCCACCATAACTAGAAGATGTAACTGCTAAAATTATTTGTGTTGCAATAGTTGCAGCTGTTATAAATCTATGTGGTTTTTCAATCATAACTCCATTAATTACAGTTCCATTTTGTAACATATCATCTAAGTTAATTAATTCACAATTGTGAAGTGCATTTTGTGCAAAATAATCTGCATCGTGGAAATGTATAATACCGCTATCGTGAGCTTTTACAATATCTTCTGGCAACAAAAATCTTCTTGTTATATCTGTACTTGTAATACCAGCTAAATAATCTCTTTGTGTTGTTACAACTTCAGCATTTTTATTTGAGTTTTCATTGTTCCAATATTCATTTTCACCTTCAATTAACTCTTTAATAGTTTGGTCTGTAGTATTAGCTTTTCTTACTAATTCTCTTGTATATCTATATGTAATATATTTTTTAGCTAATTGATATTTATCAAATTCCATTAATTTTTCTTCTATAATATCTTGTATATCTTCAACTAAAATTCTTTTTTTGTTTAAGTCTTCAATATACTTGATAATTTCTTTAATCTCTTCTTTAGTCGCCTTCTCTCTTCCCTTAACTTCTTCATTTGCTTTTCCTATTGCTACTCTAATTTTTTCTGGATCGTAATCTACGATATGTCCATCTCTTTTAACAATTTTCATCTCTTTTGTTCCCCCTTATGATTTTTTATTATGACCTAATCTTATAGATAATATTTTTATTTTACAAGTTGCACTTGCAACTTTTTTATTTTTTTGTTAAAATAATTTTGGTGATTAGTTATGAGAAGTCCTTTTCAAGATTTAAATAAATTACAAATAAATAAATTATTTGATTTGCTAAACGTACACTCTTACAGCTTCAAGAAATACGAAGATATTCTTCAAACTATTAAAAGTGAAAATATAGTTTGTATTGTGCTAGAAGGAGAAGCTCAAATTTCTTATATTGAATATAACGGAAATGAAATCATTTTAGAAAATCTTACTAAATTCTCGGTATTTGGGACAAACATTTCTGGTATAGATAATGATGATTGTGAAATTATTTCAAAAACAGATAGTGAAATATTAGTTATAAATTATAATGATTTATTAAACCCTAAAAATTTAAATCACGTTTATTTTAATATCTTTTTATATAATTTATTTGATATAACAAATAATAAATTTAGAGAATCAAATAAAAGAATACGAATTTTAGAAAAAAAACAAATACGTGATAAACTTTTAGAATATTTTGATATCGAATATAGCGAAAACCCTTCAAAAGCTCTATATTTACCATTTTCGTTAAAAGACTTAGCAGATTATATAGCAGTAAACAGATCTGCAATGTTTAGAGAATTAAAACATTTAAAAGATGACAGGTTAATAGAAATAAAAAACAGAAAAATAACTTTATTATATAAATGAGACAAAAAATGGGTGTCCCCAAAATTCTCATTTGCAAACATCTATCCATTTTTTATTATTTGATGTTTTTTCTAATTCTTCTATTGTTAGTTTTACTGCTGTGTTTGATTCTCCACAAGCTGGATATATTGTTTCAAATCTTTTTAGTGAATTATCTAAATATACTGTAACATTTTCATTTATTCCAAATGGACATACTCCTCCAACTTTATGTCCTATTAATTTTTCTACTTCTTCATATGATATCATTTTTGCTTTTTTCCCAAATTCTTGTTTATATTTGCTATTGTCTATCTTACAATCTCCTGCAACTACTATTAATATTGGTTTATCTTCTATTATAAATGATAATGTTTTTGCGATTTCACTTTCTTTACATCCTATCGCTTTTGCTGCTTCTTCTACTGTTGCAGATGATTCTGTAAATTCCATTATTCTATCTTCTAATTTAAATTTTTCTAAATATTTTCTTGCTCTTTCTAATGACATTTTTATCTCTCCTATTCATTAATATTATTTATTATTTCATCTATTACATTGTCTTCTAATTTAAAATCTATATTTGCAAAGCCTATCTCAGGGTGTATTTCATCTTTTTTATGGAAGTCTGTTCCTACTGTTACAAATAGTTTATGTTTTTTTGCAAACAAATTCCACTTTTGTGTTTCGTCTATTAATTCTCCATTTCTTTTTACATACAAATAATTTGCTTCTATTCCATCTGGTTTTAATTCTTCTATTATTTTTAATATATCTTCTTCTACTAAATTATCTTCAAATCCATATGCCACAGGATGTGCCAATACTACTTTTCCACCTGCTTTTCTTATGGCTTTTCCTGCTTCTTTTGGTGTTACTGTATTTTTCTTTACATATGCTATACAGTTTTCGTTCATTATTGTTTCTATAAACTCTCCTCTTTTGGGAATATAACCAAATTCTGCTAGTAATTTTTCTTTATTTTCTTCATTTTCTACAATATCAGATGCAATATGTGCTTTTGTTACTGATTTTATCCTATCTAGTTTTTTGACATTTACTTTGTAACCTAAACTTTCTAATTTTCTTGATACTTCATACAAATATATATGTCTTGAATTTCTTATTTTTTCTAATTCTAAAGCAAATTCTTTATTTTTTAAATCAAAATTATATCCAAGTACGTGTATCCCTGCTTTTTCCATTTTAGTTGATATTTCTACTCCTGGTATTATCTTAATTCCTTTTGCTTTTGCATAACTAAATAATTCTTCACTATATGCATCTATTGTATCATGGTCTGTTATTGATATAGCAGATACTCCTAATTTTTTTGCTTCATCTATTATTTCTTTCGGGCTATATTCTCCGTCTGACTTGTTTGTATGTATATGTAAATCTATTTTCATTTTTACCACCTATAACAATAATAACACAAAAAAGGAATAATTATCAAGAATTACTCCTTTTTTAATATTTTAACCTATTTGTTTTTTCATATAAACTTTTCTTTTTACATATATTAAAATATAACTAATTACCGCTAAAACTGCTGTTATAATAATTTCTCTTTGTGGCACAGGTGTTAGTTCTAATATTTTATTAAATAATAGTGCTGCTACATAAAAACCAACTGCTGTTGTTGTAAATAAAAATGTATGTATTTTTGTAAATGGTGTACATACCTCTTGTACTGCTAATATGCTTACAAAACCTATTAATATATACATCATTGTAGTTAAAATTCCAGAATCTATTCCTATTACATTTCCTACAACAGTTAAAACAATTATATTAAACATAATTACAATTGCAAATGGTGCTGCATTCGTGAGTGCTGTTGGTAAAAATGCTCCTGTAATTGGTTTTTTATTTTTTTCAAATGTAATAAAGAATGATGTATAACCTTCTATTACTAAGTCTATTAATGTGATTTGAATTGGTATAAACGGAAAAGCTGTATTTGTTAATATGCAGAATAATGAAAGTAGTACTGAATATATTGTTTTTATAAAGAATATTCTTGCTACATTTGTTATATTGTTTACTACTCTTCTTCCTTCCATTAATACATCTTTTAACACACTAAAGTCTGAATTTAAAAGTACTATTTGTGATACTTGTTTTGCTGCATCTGATGCATCTGGAAGTGTTATACTACAATCTGATTCACGAAGTGCTATTACGTCATTTACACCATCACCTGTCATTGCAACTTTATGGTTTTTAGCCTGAAGTGCTTTTACAATTATACTTTTTTGATGTGGTAATACTCTTGCAAAAATACTATATCTATCAACTAAATTTACAATTTCGGCATCTGTACTTATTGTTGATAAATCTATATATGAATCATATTCTTCCAATCCTGCTCTTTTTGCAATATTAGATACAGTAAGTGCATTATCTCCAGATATTATTTTTACATCCACACCTTGTTCTTTAAAATATCCTAGCATTTCTTTTGCATTTCTTCTTAATGGATCTTCTAATATTACAGAAGCTACTACATCTAATTTTGGAAGCTCATCTTCTTTTACTGTTTCTTTCGCATATCCGATTGCTAAAACTCTTTTTCCTTCTTTTTGTAAATCTATTATTTTATCTGGCATTTTAAATGGACTTTTTTCAAATAGTCTTTCAGGTGCTCCAAGTATTACAGAGCCTTCTTCTTTAAATGAAATACTACTCCATTTTCTCTCTGATGAAAATGGCACTTTGTCTAATACTTCATAATTTATATCACCTTTAAAATGGTTTTTCATAGCTCTAAATGTTGAATTGTTATCTTCCATACCATTTACAAAAGCTATCATCATATCATTAAAAGGTTTTGGCATAAAACTTTCATCATATATTTCTACATCTGATACTTTCATTTTTCCTTGTGTTATTGTTCCTGTTTTATCTAAACATATTGTATCTATATGAGCTAAACTTTCTATACTATATAATTCTTGTACCAAAACTTCTTTTTTTGCAAGTTTAATTACACCAGATTCTAATGCTATTGTAATTAATAACACTAAACCTTTTGGAAGCATGCCTAAAAGTGCTGCGGCTGTTGCGACAACTGCTTCTGGTATTATTGTTTCTCTAATAAAATATGCCTGAATAAACAATATTACTCCAACTGGTATTATTACAAAACTTGTAAATTTTGTAACTTTTTTCATAGAATTTATTAATTCTGAATTATTATCTTTGTGTTTTTTTGTTGCACTAATTATTTGGTTTGCAAAATTATCTTCTCCAACTTTTTCAACTATTGCATAACATTTTCCAGATACTACATAACTTCCAGAAAGTAGTTTATCTTCTACATGTTTTTCTACCAAATCAGATTCTCCAGTAAGAAGTGCTTCATTTACTTCTATTTCGCCTTCTATTACATAACTATCTGATGGTATTTGATCTCCTTGTTTTAAAACTATTGTATCTCCTAAAACTACTTTTTCGATTTCAATTTCTTGTTCTTTTCCATCTCTTATTACAGTTGTTTTAGACGCTGTTAATATTGATAATTTTTTTACTAAATTTTTCCCATGTATTTCTTGGACAATTCCAATTAGCACATTAATTGTAATAATTAAAAAGAAAAATGTATTTGTATATGCTCCAACTGCTAACAATGCTATTGCAATAATTAAATTATACAAATTGAATAATGTGCATACATTATCTTTTACTATTTGCCAATTTGATTTTAAGTTATTGTTATTACTTACATTTATTTTTCCTTGATTAGTTAATTCTTCTACTTCTTTACTTGATAAACCTTTGTATTTTTCTTCTTTCATTTTTCCTCCCATATTTCTATTTTATTTTACTTATTATTTATATCACAAAATACAAAAAAAGAATAGTCTTTTTTAAACTATTCTTATATTTTTTATTTAAAATTCATTAATTGTATTGATTCTCAATTTCTTTTAAAATAACATCATGCGCACTTCCTTCTGTTATACTTACATCTGATACAAGTGTTAGTCTTGCTTTCTTATGTAATTCTTCTATTGTTATACTTCCACAATTACACATTGTTGATTTTATTTTTGCAACTGTTAAATCTAAATTATCTTTTAATCTTCCAGCATAAGGTATGTAAGAATCAACACCTTCTTCAAAAGAAAGTTTTTTATCTCCACCCATATCATACCTTTGCCAGTTTCTAGCTCTATTAGAACCTTCTCCCCAATATTCTTTTACATATGTGTTTCCTTTTTTTACAACTCTTGTTGGGCTTTCATCAAATCTTGCAAAATATCTTCCCATCATTACAAAATCTGCACCTAATGCTAAAGCTATTGTTATGTGATGGTCATGTACTATTCC
>CALYBF010000096.1 GCA_944393755.1 uncultured Clostridia bacterium
AATAATCTCAAAATAGAAAATAGTGAAAACATATCTTTAGAAAGAACTACAGATATATTAAACCAAATAAACCAATATTTAGATGAAGAAAAGAAAAAATTAAATTAAAAGCAAAAGGAGAAAAAACAGATGATAGACATACATAGTCATATATTACCAAATATAGATGATGGTTCAAGAAGTATAGAAGAAACATTTAATCTAATTAGAGAAGCAAAAAATGTAGGGTTTGATGCAATAGTTACAACATCACATTATATGGAAGGATATTATGAGACAAATGTGCCAGAAAGAGAAGTATGGTTAAATGCAATATGTGAAAATATGCAAGCAAAAAATATAGATATGATGTTATATTTAGGTAATGAAATATATATGTCAGAAAATATAATAAAATTACTAGAAGAAAGAAAAGCATCAACAATAAATGATACAAGTTATGTATTATTCGAATTACCATTAAATGTAGAACCATTTAATTTATATGATGTAATATATGAATTACAACAATATAAATTAGTGCCAATATTAGCACACCCAGAAAGATATAGTTTTGTACAAAAAGAACCAGAACTAATATATGATTTAGTAGAAAAAGGAGTTTTAATGCAAGCAAATTATGGAAGTGTAATTGGACAATATGGAAAAAAAGCTGAGATGATAGTACTTAAGCTTCTTGAAGGAAATATGATTCATATGTTTGGCTCAGATGTACATAGACAAAATACAATATATCCTAGAATTCCACAAATACTTGCAGAATTAAATGAAATAATAGGTGAAGAAAAATTAGAAGAATTAACAACAACAAACCCTAATCTAGTAATACATAATAAAAAAATTGAAATAGAAACACCACAAATGATCACATTAAGTTTAAAAGAAAAAATGATGATTGTAAAAGATGATGTTTTAAGTAAAATAAAAAAACAACATCACAATAACAAGGAAAGGAAGTAGTCTTATGAGAAAATATTTTGGAACAGACGGAATTAGAAGAATTGCAAATACAGAATTAACACCAGACTTAGTTTATAAAGTTGCAAAAGCAGGAGCATATGTGTTATCAAAACATACAAGCCATACACCAACTATATTAATAGGGAGAGACACACGTATATCAGGAACTTTAATAGAAAGTGCAATGGTAGCAGGTTTCTTAAGCTATGGTGCAAATGTTAAATTATTAGGAGTAATACCAACACCAGCAGTTGCATATTTAACAAGAAAATTTAATGCAGATGCAAGTGTTGTAATTTCAGCATCACACAATACATATGAATTTAATGGAATAAAATATTTTAGTAATAAAGGTATGAAAATACCAGATAGCTTAGAAGAAGAAATAGAAGAAATAATGGAGTCAGGAAAGTTAGATACATTAACAGCAGTAGGAGATAAAATAGGTGTATCAGAATATGCTTTAGACTTAATAGATGAATATGTGTATTTCTTTAGAAAAAACTTTGATGATGAAATAGAAAAATATAATAGAGACGATTTTGTTGTAGCATTAGATACAGCCAATGGAGCAACATCTGTAGTTGCAGAAAAAGTCTTTAAAACATTAGGAATAAACTATAGAATTATAAATAATCATCCAAATGGTGTGAATATTAATGAAAATTGTGGTTCAACACATCTAGAAGCTTTGAAAAAATATGTAGTAGAAAACAAATTATCATTAGGAGTTGCATATGACGGAGATGGAGATAGATGTTTAGCAGTAGATGAAAAAGGAAATGAAATAGATGGAGATAAACTTTTAGCAATAATATCAGCTAATTTAAGGAAAAAAGGAAAGCTAAACAAAGACACAATAGTTGCAACAGTAATGAGCAATTTAGGTTTAAATAAATATGCAAAAGACAATGGTCTAGAATTACTTCAAACAAAAGTCGGAGATAGATACGTTCTAGAAGAAATGTTAAAAGACGGCTTTAACTTAGGTGGAGAACAATCAGGTCATATAATATTATTAGATTATAACCCAACAGGAGATGGTATATTAACATCATTAATGTTAATAAAATCAATATTAGAAGAAGGAAAAAAAGCATCAGAATTAGCAAGTATTGTAAAACTATATCCACAAGTATTAATAAATGCAAAAGTAAATTCTGATAAGAAATATGATTATGATAAAAATACAGAAATAAAAGAAGCAATAGAAAAATTAGAAAAAGAATTTGCAGGAAATGGAAGAGTATTAATTAGAGCATCAGGAACAGAGCCATTAGTCAGAGTTATGATAGAAGGGGAAGACCAAGAATACATAACAAAGAAAGCAAGAGAAATAGCAGATTTAATAGAAAGTAAATTAAAATAGAATTAAGATATTAAACAATATTGTAACTAAAATGTAATAAAAACGTAATAAAAAATAGTTGATAAATAAAAATATTAATGTTATTATATTAATAAATAAAAAACTAAAGAAAACGGAGGGGAGAAAATGTTTATATTTGATATATCAAACCCACTAACTTTATTGCTTATGTTAGCTGCAACAGTATTATTAATATTTTTAGCACAAGAAATTAAAAAAAGCGCGATAGCGGCAGTAGTATTATTCGCATATTTATTATTATTAATTATACACGTAGCACAAGTAGCAACTTTATCTGAAGAATTTAGATATATGTTATCTACATTATCAAGATGTGTCGTTATAGACTTCATATTTGTATTTATATCATTTTTCTCATATCTATGGGTTGATGATATGGAAACAAAAAAATTTGGTAAGAAAAGTTTTGATAACAGTCTAGATTGGTTCTGGAAAAAAGTATAGTTTAAATTAAAATTAATACCAAAAAAGATTAGAAACTTAAAGTTTGCTTTAGGTTTCTTTTTGGTTATAAGATTTGTTATTAATTACTAATTATTCGTTATATTTATTACTCATATTTAATAAAGTAACAGAATATATATGTATATAGTAAACTTGGGTACAAGGAGAAAAATATGTTTAATGTTACGGTATTAAGATTAAAAGATTTAACTAAATTGATGATAGGAATTATGTTAGTAAGTTTAGTAATTCTATTTTTTAGTAAAGAAATTAAAATAGGAAAAAATAAAGAAAGTATAGAAGATAGAGGAAATATAGTTAATAATGAAGAGTTAGATAATAGTAATAGTATGATTAGAAAAATAGAAGAAGGAATAAACTTTTTCTTAGGTAAAAATAGTATGAAGGCACTAAATCAAACAATACCAGTTATATCAAATATAAATGAAGAATATGGGAAAATTACAGAAGAAGATGATATAAAAGATGAAGTAAAAGAAAATGATTATAAAATATTAAAAGAAATGCTAGGAATACAAATAAGCTCGATAAATGGAATAGAAAATATTAATAAAAATGAAGAAGAAAATAAAGTTGCAAATAATAATGAAAATACAAATGGGAAAAATAAAGAAGAAACAAATAAAGCAAATAACTTAGAAAATAATAGTGAAACATTAGAACCTGGAACAAAAACAGAAATAGTAACACCAAATCCAATAAAAGACGGGAGTAATACTCAATTAGGAAATGTAAAAATAAAAAATGAGACAAATTATGAATTAACAGAAGATTTATATACAAGTGAAATACAAATAGAAAATAAGAATATAGTGTTGTTCCATACACATAGTTGTGAAAGTTATACATCAAGTGAAAAATATCCATATACACCAACAGGAAATTATAGAACAACAGATTTAAATTTTACAGTAACAAGAGTTGGAACAGAATTAGAAACATATCTAAAAAAATATAATTATAACGTAGTACATAGCACAGACTATCACGATTATCCAGCATATAATGGTTCATATACACGTTCTTTAAAAACGGTAGAAAATATATTGCAAACAACACCTAGTGATATAATAATAGATGTACATAGAGATGCGATAGGTTCTAGGAACGATTATGCACCAACTGTAAAAATAGGAGATGAAGAAGCGGCACAATTAATGTTTGTAATAGGAACAGATGCAGGAGGGCTATGGCATCCAAATTGGAGAGAAAACTTAAAATTTGCAATAAAGATACAATCAAAGGCAGAAGAAATGTATCCAGGGTTATTTAAAACAATGATGGTAACGACATCTAGATATAACCAACATACGGGAAAATATGCAAGTATAATAGAAGTAGGAGCAACAGGAAACACATTAGAACAATGTCTAACAAGTATGAAATATCTAGCAAAAGTAATGAACGAAGTAATAAAATGAGATTTTTTGGGACACCCATTTTTTGTCTCATTTTTTAAACAGAGATTGAAAAATATATTTATAATCATTTTTTTGATATTTTAAAATGAGACAAAAAATGGGTGTCCCAAAAATTCTCAAAAAAGTTTCTAAAAACCTTGAATTATTAGTTCTCTATGTATATAATGTAACTGGAATTTTTTGGAGAAAGAGGTGTTTATATATGGCAGATATTAGTTTAAATCTTAAAAATAGTGGAATAACTATGAAAAGTATTATGGAATATAAGGAAAAAGTTGAAAATATTCATAAAGACTTACATAAAAGAGCTGGTAATGTAAAAGATTTTGTTGGTTGGCTTAATCTTCCAACAGATTATGATAGAGTAGAATTTAAAAATATAAAAAAAGTAGCTAAAAAAATAAGAAAAGAATCAGATGTGTTGTTAGTAATAGGAATAGGTGGCTCTTATTTGGGCGCTAGAGCAGTAATAGAAGCATTAACAAGTTCGTTTAATAATTTACTTCCAGCGAAGAAAAGAAAATACCCACAAGTTTTGTATGTTGGAAACAATTTGAGCTCAAATTATATAAATGAATTAATAGAATTTTTAGAGAATAAAGATTTCTCAATAAATGTGATATCAAAATCAGGAACAACAACTGAACCTGCAATTGCATTTAGAATTTTTAGAGAAATATTAGAAAATAAATATGGAATTGATGAAGCAAGAAGTAGAATATATGCAACAACAGATATGAAAAAAGGTGCCTTAAAAACTTTAGCAGATAACGAAGGATATGAAGAATTTGTTGTACCAGATAATGTAGGTGGAAGATATTCTGTATTAACAGCAGTTGGTTTACTTCCAATAGCAGTAGCAGGTATAGATATAGATAAATTAATGGAAGGAGCAAGAATAGCACAAGAAAGATTTGATGATAGTAATTTGAAATATAATGAGTGTTATCAATATGCTGTAGCGAGAAATATTTTATATAAATTAAATAAAAATACAGAAATATTAGTAAATTATGAACCAAAAATGCATTATTTTACAGAATGGTGGAAACAACTATTTGGAGAAAGTGAAGGAAAAGATAATAAAGGAATATTACCAATGGGAGTTGATAATACGACAGATTTACATTCTATGGGGCAATATATACAAGAAGGAAGAAGATGTTTATTTGAAACTGTAGTGTCTATAGATACACCAAAATTTGATATTACAATAAACCCAGATGATGATAATTTAGACGGTTTAAATTATTTAGCAGGAAAGACTTTGGACTATGTAAATAAAAAAGCAATGGAAGGAACTGTTAAAGCACATGTATCTGGAGATGTTCCAAATATTGAAATAAAAATGAAAGAATTAAATGAAGAAAATTTAGGAGAATTAATATATTTCTTTGAAAAAGCGTGTGCTATGTCTGGAAGTTTACTTGGAGTAAATCCATTTGACCAACCAGGAGTAGAAGAATATAAGAAAAATATGTTCAAATTATTAAAAAAACCAGGATATTAAT
>CALYBF010000097.1 GCA_944393755.1 uncultured Clostridia bacterium
TTCAAGTAAAAAGCTTAAAAATTGTATTTGATTTCTTTCAATTTCATCTTCTCTTTCTTTATTTGCTTCTTGAACATTTTTATCAAATGCTCTAATTCCTAGTGTGTTTTCTTCTGGCAAATATGTAAAACCACTAATACCACCAATATATTCTCTAATTAACTTTCTTATATCATCTGGTAATTCTTCTGTATATGGCTTTCCTTCTAAAGAACTTACATCTATACCTATTTCTTTTAAGAATTTTATTGATAATTCTTGTGCTTTACAATTTTCTAAGAAAAAAATATAACTCCTTACGCTCTCTTCTGTTTTATATTCTATAAATTCTGTACCTCTTATTCTTTCTTCTATAATACTTCTATATTGTTCTCCAAATATTTTTACATATACATTTATTATATCTTCTAAATATTTTTCTATATTTATTTTTAAACTATCCATATTTCTCCTTTTAACAAATTTATATATTACTAGTCATCATCTTGTATATCGTCAATTTTAAAGTATGCCCATACCTTATAGAATTTAATTCTTCTTTAATTCTAAAGCTTTCTTCTAAATCTATATCATATGTATTTGCAATCATTAAAACATAATACAAAACATCTGATAATTCTTCTTCTATTGTTCCCTTAATATTTTTTCCTTCCATTTTTTTATCTTTTCTAATAACTTCTGCTAATTCCCCCACTTCTTCTATTAGTTTTAGAAAATATCTTTGTGTATTTTTCATATCTTCTGGTTTTATTCTTTTATATTTTTCTTTTAAATATTTTTGCATTTTTCTTATTGTTAAATTCATAAATATTCCTCCTTGTATAATTATTAAAAAAACTATACAATCATTTTATAAACTGTTTATTTAATTATTTTGATTTATATTCCATTTTCTTTTTATATTATTTTTTTCTTTATTTACAACTGCTTCGAATAAATTAATATTTAATTCATTACAAATTGAAGTTAAAACTATAAATACATCAGCTATTTCTTCTTCTATATTAGTGTAATTTTCTATTTTATTATAATCTATTGAGGCTTCTGGTAATGTTTTTCTTATAGCTTTTGCAAGCTCACCAGTTTCTTCAAGCAATAATAACATTTTATCTTGAATACTTTGATTTGTAAAACCTCTTAATGTAATAACTTTTTTTATATATTCTTGTACATCATTTACACTACTTTGTTTATTTATTAATTCTAATAATCTTTTTTGTTCTTCCATTATCTATACCCCTAATTTTATTTAAATATATAATGTAGTATTTTTTCTATTTCTTATAACTTTTTATTCCATTTTCTTTAAACTTATATTATTTTCTTTTTCTAATTGTTTTAAACTCTTTTTAGGTGTTGGTAAGTCTTCAGGCATAGTTCCGCCATACTTATTTAATTGCTTGTCTAACTATTTTTCCAATTTTATTATGAGTATCACAAGCTTGCTTTTCATTATCAACTTTATTCTTTTTAAACTTTGACTCTGTTTGTGTAATACGAAATAAATTAGCTGCAAGTTCTTCACTTACCGTATTATCTAAGATATCTTCTCTGTATCTTAGTCCTTTTCTTTTAGCTTTGTCATCAGCTGTTTCTCCATTATTTAAAGAATAATTTCCTTTTCTTGTTAAATTTCTTTGATAAAACCTCTTTTCATCTTTAGTTAACAAACTATATTTTTTTCACTGATTTCTTGTTTTCTAGTTTGAATTGCAAAATATGTTTGTACGAAAGCAATTACTTTTTTCTGCTATCTCCATTTTGCGCTATTAAATAACAATCATATCTCGTTAACTTATCATCTTTTATTAAAACTTCCGCATTATTAGCACGTTTTGACAACTTATTTACATCAATAAATTGTTAATTTGAGTATTGTAAAACTTTCATTAGTTCTCTAGCATACAAATACTCAGTTCCATATTCACCAATGTGTTTTATATCCTCAAAACTTTTATTATTATAATTTTCGATTTTTTCTAGTTCATATATAATTATCATCTACATTAATTATAATATATAGCCATTGTGCTTCGAATATATGTTTGTTTTGTGGTTGAAAATAAAATACAAGTTTCCTTGTATTTTTGGTGCGGTTTTCTTACAGGTTACGTACTCTGTTCTCTTTCTAAAATCATTATATATTATTATTAAAATAATATCAATATAAAATATTTAATTTCTAACTTAAAAATCTATACCTTTTTGATTTTCTTAATTAACAATATTTGGGAAAGCATTGAAAAAAGTCTATAATTGTGATATATTAGTAAAAGTAAAAAGTAAAGGAGATGCTAAAATTATGGCAAATAAAAAAGTTTGTGTTTCATTTGATTATGAAAATGATAGAAATTATTATAATTTATTGGAAGCTTGGAATAAGAATCCTAGTATAGGTTTTTATATTAATGATTGTACTCCTAGTGAAATTCAAAGTGAATCTGTATCCACAATAAAACAAGTTCTCAGTACAAAAATTGGAGAAGCCAACTATATGATTGCAATAATTGGAAAACATTCTAACGATAAACATCCTGATAGTAATGAAATTGGTTATAAAAATTGGCAAGCATTTGAAATTGACAAAAATGCTGAAAAAGGAAATAAACTAGTAATTGTAAAATTAGGTAATTCTTGTGTTGTGCCTGATGAGGCTTATGGACAAGGTGCAGAATGGGTATATTCATTTAATCTAGAAGATATTTTAAAGGCTTTAAACAAATTGGCAGGTCAAAATTAATGGAACGCATTGAAATTTTATATGATCACTATAAAGAAAGTTGTGAATTAGCTAGAAAAAATGAAAAAAGAAGGGATAATCTATTTATTATAGTATGTGTCTTGATAGGATTGTTATTTTTATTTTCTTATGATAAAAATAGTGTAATAGGATTAATACAATCATGGATCAAAACTAACTATGACTATGATTTGACCTTTTCAAGTAATATTATTCAGGCAATACTATGGATAGTTTTATTTATCTTTACTCTACGCTATTTAGGTTTAAATATTAATTTAGATAGAAGTTATAATTATATTCATAAACTAGAAAATGAGATAAATGCAGAAATATTTAGAGAAACAATATCTAGAGAAGGAACAAGTTACTTGAATAATTATCCTATATTAAACAACATCACATATATTTCATATAGGATAATTCTTCCAATTATTTACTATTTTATTATTCTTATAAAATTAAAGTTGGAGTATATTGCTCAAGGAGGAATTAACTTTTTTGTACTTTTTCAAATTATATTAGGAATATTTTGTATAATCCTAATTATTGTATATCTAATAGAAAACATTATTGATATGTTATCTTAATATATAATATCAAAAATAAGTCGAATTTTAATTTGACTTATTTTTGATACTAGACTTTAAAATTTACAAATTATGATCAAACATTATTTTTTATCTTATATACTAAATACATAAAAGTAAATATTATATATCTCATTTTTTTATAGTATTATTTTTTATATAATCAAATGTTTCTTTATTATATCCCACTTTAGCGTTATTACTTTTTGATGCAATAATAGTAATTAATTTTGGAATAAGTTTTTCACAATTACTTGGATAACAATAATGAAAATATTCTCCATATTTATTAACAATTACTATTCCATATCTATCTATAATATTATTTGTTTTATGAACTTCCTGATAAATTCCTAAAATATCTTCAAATTTAATAATTTGTCTATAATCTTTCTTGTCCATTATGTAGTTCTTAGAAATTATTATATACTTATCTTCGTAAATTGAATCTTCTTTAATTTCATTTATTGTTTCATTTAATCCACCTGTGGAATTTTCCTGATTATATGATGTCGTTTCGTTTAAATTAAAAATCAAATAAATATTTCTTAATGTTGAATACAAAGTAAATAATCCCAATATAATTAAAAATACTGCAAAGGTAATTACTAAGATTGAATTTCCGATTGATAAATTTTCAGTAAGCAATATGTTTATTGGCATATATGAAGCAGCAAAAATTATTACTGTATAAAATAAGTCCCTAAGAGCATCTTTTAAATAATTTTTTTGTATGTTTTTTTCTACATTATTAGACATATGTATCCTCCACTAAAATTTTTCTATTTTTCAAAAATATTATAACATAACATTTTTTATTTTTTCAACAAATTTTTCAATATATTATAAATTATTGGGGGTTGGGGATAAATTCCCCATATTTGAATTTGTGCGGGAGTACAAATTCATTGCTTGCTAGGACATAAATTCTTTATTTCTTAAACCCCCATATTTTTTCAATGTGATTTTTTATATCAATTTTTTTAAAATTTTTTCTATACTTTTAGGTATTAATACTAAATTATCAGTTATATTTCCGTTCTCAATATATGGGCAATTTATAACACCCTCTGAATAAAAATGTTGTTTTATTAACTCCATATATATTGCTAAATCTGCTTTTGAATATTCACCATTTTCAATTTTTATATTAGAAAAAACAAAATAATTTTCTTGTAATTTTTCTAACTTTTCTTTATCAATTGCTTCTTTGTAAATAAATCCTATGTTATTATTTTCTAGAATTTCATACAAATATTTTATATATTCTTTATTATTTTTTGATATAAATTCCTCTGTAAATTTAATATTTGTTATCTCAATATTGTATTTTTCATCTCTCTTTATTTCAATTGTATCAATTAATTTTTTTATTAATTCTTTTTTAGCTTTTCTATTTAAACTATTAAAAATAAAAGTAAAATTAAGTTTATTTTTGAAAATAATTTCATCATTTTCTACATTACAATTTAACTTTTTTAGTAATTCTATTGTGTATTCTTTAAAGTCATCATTAGGAGCAATTTTTTTCTTTTTCTTATTTAAATTTTCAATTTCTTTTTTAATTGCTTCATTTTTATGATTAATTATTTCAACATTTAATGTAGAACTCAAATATAAATCTACTAATCTTTTTTCTTGTAATTTTAGCTTTTCAATTGCTTTATCAATACTTTCAATATCTTTAGATTTTGTGGAATTACAAACTATAATTTCATTATCCATATCATACATATATCTTGTTAATTCATTTAAAACTCGTGATAATTTTTCTTCAATTTTATCACAACTATAATGTATTCCTTTTGATTTACAATCAGGATTTTTACAAGTAACGTGATAATAAACCTTTTCATTAGGTTTACCGCTATTTTTATATGAATTGGTGGATGACATTATCTTTCCACAATCAGGGCATCTAATAATACCTGTAAACAAATGAATATGCTCTCCATAATTTGGATGTTTATTTTTTTCCAAGCTTACTCTTGTGTTTTTCCAAGTTTCTTCGTCTATTATTGGATCACAATAATCTTTAACATATAAAATATCTTTCTCTTTTCTTTTTGTTCTTCCATAAGCTAAAATTCCTGTATAAATAGGATTATCTAATATTTTATAAATTCTATCATTATGCCATTTTCCTTGTTTTAAATATCTATTTTCTTCTTTTAGTTTACAGGTAATTGCTCGTATAGAATATCCTTCTTCACATAGCTTAAATATTTCTTTTACAACTTCTGCTTCAATAGTCTCTATTTCTAAATGTCCTGTTTCCTTATTTCTAATATAACCATAAGGTGCTTTGCCAGGATGTACTTTTTCTAATGCCATTTCTTCCATTGCTCTTTTAGTTCTTGCTCCAATTTCTTTTCTTTCTCTTTGACC
>CALYBF010000098.1 GCA_944393755.1 uncultured Clostridia bacterium
TTTTTTATAAATTTATATAGGACATTTTCACTAAGAATTCATTTATAAAAACGGGACATTTTCACTAAGAATTCACAAAAATTTAAAAAAATTTTTAAAAAACTATTGCAAATTATAAAAACTTATATTAAAATTTAGATGAAGTGGAGAGAAGTGGAACAAAGTGGAGCAAAAGTGGAAGGTGGTGAAATTTAATTGCTAATTGGTGAATACGAACATTCTCTAGATGTAAAAGGCAGACTTATAATGCCAGCAAAATTAAGACAAGATATGGGAGATAAATTCATTGTAACAAAAGGGTTAGATGGATGTTTATTTGCGTTTTCACAAAATGAGTGGTTGAATTTTGAAACTAAATTAAAAGCATTACCTTTATCAGATAGAAATGCGAGAAACTTTGTTAGATTTTTCTTATCAGGAGCAACAGAGTGTGAAATAGATAAACAAGGAAGGTTTTTAATACCAAATAATTTAAGAGTAGCAGCAAATTTAGAAAAAGAGACAGTAATAATTGGAGTTGGAACAAGACTTGAAATTTGGGATAAAGCTACTTGGGATAAATGTGATGAAAATATTTCAGCAGATGAAATTGCAGAAAATATGACAATGCTTGGTATATAACTTTTTTTTATAAAAAGTTTATATAAAAACAAAAGACAAAATTACAAAAGAAAAAAATTAAAAATACAAAAGAAAAATTACAGAAGAAATTTAATAAACAAAAGATAAAAAACAAATGAAAATTATACAAAAGAAGAAATTGTACAAAAGATAAATGTACAAAAGAAGATTAATTAAACATTTTTACTTAAGAAAAGCCAAAAGAAAGTACATATAAGAAAAACAGCTGGTAGTTTTTGTAATTGCCAGCTGAAAACGCATTATGGAGTAGAGGTGTAAAAGTGGAATTTAAACATAAACCAGTTATGCTAGAACAATGCATAAACGGGTTAAATATCAAAAAAGATGGAATATATGTAGATGGAACTCTTGGTGGAGCAGGTCATAGCAAAGAAATTTTAAAAAGATTATCAAATAAAGGGTTATTAATCGGAATAGATAGAGATGAAGATGCATTAAATGCTGCCAAAGAAAACTTAAAAGAATTCCAAAATGTAATATATGTCCATAATAATCACGATAATATAAAAGAAATTTTAGAAGAATTAAAAGTAGATAATGTAGATGGAATACTTTTAGATTTAGGTGTTTCTTCATATCAATTAGATGAAAGAAATAGAGGCTTTAGTTATTTAGGTGAAAATGAACTAGATATGAGGATGGATAAATCACAAAAACTTACAGCTAAAGAAGTTGTAAATGAATATAAAGAAGAAGATTTAGCAAATGTGATTTATGAATATGGAGAAGAAAGATTTTCTAGACAGATTGCTAAAAATATTTGTAAACAAAGAAAAGAAAAAGAAATTAAAACTACAAAGGAATTAGTAGATATAATAGAAAAGTCTATACCTAAGAAGTTCCAAAATGATGGACACCCTGCAAAAAGAACTTTTCAAGCAATTAGAATTGAAGTAAATAATGAAATAAAACCATTATATAATACTGTTTTAAATTCTATAGATTGTTTAAAGCCAGGTGGTAGACTTGCAATAATTACATTTCACTCTTTAGAAGATAGAACAGTTAAAAATGCATATATAGAAGCAAAAGGGAAATGTACTTGCCCAAAAGATTTACCATATTGTGTATGTGGTGCAAAATCTTTAGGTGAAATTATAACTAAAAAACCAATTATAGCAACAGATGAAGAAATTAAGGAAAATTCAAGAAGTAAAAGTGCTAAGCTTAGAATTTTTGAAAGAAAATAAGCAGAAGATAAGGAGGTGAGGTAACTTATGCCAAGAAGTGGATATCAATATACAACAAGTCCAAGAAAGTTGGAGCCAGATTATAAACCAAATAAGCAGAAGAAAAAGTTAAAGGTAGTAGAAGATATAACAAGACAAAAAGTAAAAATATCTAGTGAGCAAAAGAAAAAACAAATAAAGCTTACTTTAGTTGTTATTGCTCTTTTTACTATATTACTTACAATAAGTTACCGAAACTCACAGATAAATGAGAAGTTTACTGAAAAACAAAACTTAGAAAAACAATTATCATCTTTACAAAAAGAAAATGAACAATTGAAAGTAAATATTCAAAATGGTTTAAATTTAAACAATATAGAAAAACTTGCAAAAGAAAAATTAGGTATGCAAAAACTTACTAATAAACAAACAATATATGTAAGTTTACCAAAGAAAGACTATGTAGAATCAGCTTCTGAAGAAGTAATTATAGAAGACAATAAAAATTGGTTTGAAAAATTTGTAGATAAAATATTTAATAGATAAATAGAAACTAGCAAATACTAGTTTCTATTTTTTTAAAAATCACAATTTTTTGGTGTTCTAGGAAATGGTATAACATCACGAATGTTTTGCATACCAGTTAAATACATAATAGCTCTTTCAAAACCTAAACCAAAACCAGAGTGAACACAACTTCCATATTTTCTTAAATCTAAATACCAATCATAATTTTCAATTGGCATATTTAGTTCTTTCATCCTTGTAAGTAATTTATTATAATCTTCTTCTCTTTGGCTACCACCAATAATTTCACCAATACCTGGAACAAGAAGGTCAGCTGCTGCAACGGTTTTATTATCATTGTTTTGTTTCATATAAAAAGCTTTAATATCTTTTGGATAATCTTTTACAAATACAGGTTTTTTATAAATTTTTTCACATAAATATCTTTCATGTTCTGTTTGTAAATCAACGCCCCAAGAAACTTTATATTGGAATTCATCATTATGTTTTTCAAGTTCTTTTACAGCATCTGTATAACTTACTCTTACAAAATCAGAATTTATTACATGATTTAATCTATCTAGAAGACCTTTATCAATAAAGTTATTAAAAAATTCCATTTCTTCAGGGCAATTATCTAAAACATATTTAAAAGTATATTTAATCATATTTTCTGCTAAATCCATATCATCTTCTAAATCAGCAAAGCAAATTTCAGGCTCTATCATCCAAAATTCTGCTGCGTGTTTTACAGTGTTAGAATTTTCAGCTCTAAATGTTGGACCAAATGTATAAATATTACAAAAACTTTCAGCAAAAGTTTCGCCATTTAATTGACCACTTACAGTTAAATGAGTATGCCTTCCAAAAAAGTCTTTTGAAAAATCAACATTACCATCATCTGTTTTAGGAATATTATTTAAATCAAAAGAGTTTACATTAAACATTTCTCCAGCACCTTCAGCATCACTTCCAGTTAGAATAGGTGTATTTACATATACAAAATTTTGCTCTTGGAAAAACTTATGTATTGCGTATGCAAAAACACTTCTTACTCTAAATACAGCGTTAAATGTGTTAGTTCTTGGACGAAGATGTGATATTGTTCTTAAATATTCAAAAGAGTGTCTCTTTTTTTGAAGAGGATAAGTATTGTCTGATAAACTTTCTACTTCAATATTAGTTGCTTGAATTTCAAAAGGTTGCTTTGCATTTTCTGTTAAAATAAATTTACCTAAAACTTTTATTGAAGAACTAAGTGTTAATTTTTTTATTTCTTCAAAATTAGAAATAGAATCATTAAAAACAACTTGTACATTTTTAAAGAAAGTTCCGTCATTTAATTCAATAAAACCAAAAGTTTTAGAATCTCTTAAGCCTTTAACCCAGCCTTCAATTGTAATATCTTTATTTTCAAAATCTTTTGTTTCCTTATATAAATCTCTTACAGTTATTTCTTTCATAAATATTCTTCCTTTCCCTATTTGTTTGTTGCATACATATTATATGATATTATTTACCAAAATACAACAAAATAATCTAAAATTTGAAATTCACATAAAAAAGTAGTATAATATATATTATGACCAAATGGTCTTAAGTACAAGTCTGCGAATAGAAAGGACAAAAATGGCAACGCAGGCAATTGCAACTAAAAATGGACAAGAAATGATAGAAAAGTTTGGTGTAAAGATTGGAGCTGATGTTTGGGAGGAACTGGAAGAGTTTCTTTCTGGTTATGAGGAAACCTCAGAGGCTTCTCCGGAAAAAGTTCTCTTTTCTGACACGAACGGAGCTGAGTATAAAGCACAAGACTTTGTAGCTCTCTTTAAGAAAATGATTTGTGCAATGGATATTGCACAAAGAGATTTCAAAAGGGAGTTTAAGGAGTATTACATTGTAACTCCTAAGCCAACTATTTTTTATGTTGGGTATGAAGGAGGAGAGCTCAGAACAACGCTTCCAACTGAAACAGAGCTTCTGCCTTTCTTGTTCCTTGGAATAGCAAGAGGGGCTTGGACAATTGAAGATGCAATCTATCACATAGATAAGTGCACTGTCCAAAACCTTCGAGCTAAAAGCTAAGTTGCAATAGGAGATCACCTTTAATTAGGTGGTCTCTTTTTTTCGAAAATTATTAAAAAAGCACATTATTTTAAAATAAAATAAAAAATAAAATTTTACCTTAAAATGCTTGCAAAAATTTGTTCTATATGATATAAATATATAAATTATGATTTTAAAATTGTTTTAACAATTTAAAGAAGGAGAGGTAAATATGCAAGAAAATAATGAAATAAAATTATTTGAGGATAAAAAGATTAGAGCTAAGTGGAATGATGAACAAGAAAAGTGGTATTTTTCTGTGGTTGATATAGTTGCAGTATTAACAGATAATGATTATCAAGGTGGAAGAAAATATTGGAAAACTTTAAAAATGAGGTTAAACAAAGAAGGAAGTGAACTGGTAACAAATTGTTACCAGTTGAAAATGGAAGCAGATGACGGAAAATTAAGAGATACTGACGTAATGACTACGGAGCAAATTTTGAGATTAGTACAATCAATACCTTCTAAAAAAGCAGAACCATTTAAAATTTGGTTAGCACAAGTTGGAAAAGAGAGAATAGATGAAGCATATGACCCAGAAATTGCAATAAATAGAGCGTTAGACATATATAGAAAAAAAGGTTATTCTGAAGAGTGGATAAATCAAAGATTAAAAACTATAGATATAAGAAAAGAATTTACAGATGAATTAAAAGAAAAAGGAATAAAAGAAAGTAAAGATTTTGCAATATTAACAAATATTTTAACTAAAGTTTGGAGTGGTTATTCTGTTAAAGAATATAAAAATCTAAAAGGTTTAAAAAAAGAAAATTTGCGTGATAATATGACAAATATGGAACTAGTATTAAATATGCTTGCAGAAACTTCTTCTACTGAAATATCAAAGAGTAAGAACGAAAAAGGTTTTAAAGAAGCGGAAGATTCAGTAAGAAAGGGAGGCAATATTGCTAAAATTGCAAAAGAACAGTTAGAAAAAGAAACCGGAAAAAAAGTTATATCTAATGAAAATGCTAAAGAAATAAGAAAATTAAATTCTGATAATATAAATTAAATTTAATAATAGATAATTAGGAGATAATTATCTATTATTAAAAACACCACCTATGGCACATTCGTACTTTCAGTAGTTCACTACTATTATATTAAAAGAATTAAAAAAATTAATAGTTTTGGAAAAAAGAATTGCATAAATTGGT
>CALYBF010000099.1 GCA_944393755.1 uncultured Clostridia bacterium
CCCTGTACAATACAGAGTTCATTCCCAAGTTGCCTAGTACCTAATCAAAAAATGTCCAATTTTTTGGGTTCAGTACAGAAAAACTAATTGTTCTTATCTTTTTTCATTTTTAAATTTTCACCATAACGTTTAACTTTTTGAGTAGTAGTTTTTTCAAATTCTTTATCACGAATTACAAAATTTTTAATATGTTTATAATTAGGAAGTTTTTTATTTACTGAAGAGACAGCATCAGAAATTAATTTCCAAATTTCTTCTTTAGTAGGAACGCTTCCTTTTAAATATTCCGTAATAGCTTCAATATTTGGGTAAATTTGAGCGTTAACATATGTCTCATCATCACCTTCTTTTTGAACACCTAAGACTAGAGATTCAGAAATAAGAGGGCTATCATTTAAGTAATATTCAACTTCTTCTGGATAAATATTTTTACCATTTTTAGTAACTATAACAGATTTACATCTGCCTGTAATATATAAATAACCATTTTCATCAATTTTACCTAAATCACCTGTATGAAACCAACCGGTCTATAATAGTTTCTTTAGTTTTCTTATCATCTTCATAATAACCGAAGCATTACATTAGGACCTTTAACTATAATTTCTCCAATACCTTCACTGTTAGGCTTGTCTATTTTATATGAGACATTAGGAATAGGAAGACCTACACTATCATCTTTTTGGAAAAAGTCAGTATTTCCTGCAACTAAAGGAGAACATTCTGTTAAACCATATCCTTGAAGAGTATTTAATTTTAAATCTCTAAAATCAGATATGATGTCAGGCTTACAACTTGCTGCACCAACTATAAATACACGTAATCTTCCACCTAAAGTATTTTTAACTTTTGCTTTTACAATTTTTTTCAAGAAAAGTGGTAAGTCTTTATAAGGGTTTTCATTATTTTCTTTTTGATATTTTTTAGGTAAGCCTTTATTTATATTTTTAATAATATTTTTATGTAAGTTTTCTAATAATAAAGGAACACATAAAATAACAGAAGGGTGGTATTCTTGGATATTTTTTACAATATAACGTAAACCTTCACAATGACAAATAGAAGCTCCACTATATATTGGAAGTAGAAAACCTAAAGTACACTCATAAGTATGATGTAAAGGTAAAATAGAGAAAAATAAATCACTTCTTTTTACTTTTACTATACCATATGTTGAAAGTAAATTTGAGCATACATTTCTTTGTGATAGGCAAACACCTTTTGCATTTCCAGTAGTTCCAGAAGTAAAAAGTAAAATACGCATCTCATCTGGGTTGATTTTAATATCATCAAAATCAGTAAAACCAGCATTGTATAAATCTTTTCCTTCATTTAAAAATTTATCAAATTGTTTTTCAAAAGATATAAAATAAGTATCAGGGTTTTCTATCTTAGAAATATTATCTAAAACACTATCTAGGTTTTTCGTATCACCTAAAATACACACAGTTTGTGAGATGTTCATAAAATTAATAACATCATCTGTATGTAATTCTTTATCAATAGGAACAACGATACCAACAATTGTCGCTGCTAAATAAGAAACACTCCATTTATAAGAATTTTTACCAATTACAGCAATTCTTTTATTTAAGAAACCGTTTTTAATTAAATTTGTACCAAGATAAACTACATCTTTTTTAAAATCTTCATAAGAAATATTTTTGATATTACCATTTTCATCTTTTATTTTAAATGCAGTTCTGCTACGGTATATATCACAAGAACGATATAACATATCTTTTAAATTAGTAACTTCTTCTGTTTTGTGATATTTTTTCTTAAGTTTTTCCGCAATTGTTAAATCTTTTCCCATAATATGCCTCCTTATTTGTAACGATAGAAAATATTATTAATATCTTTTTTTAGAGTAACACTTCCATTATAAATAGATTCTGTATCAGACTCTAAAGGTATATCAATATATACTGTTGTTTTAAATTCTTCATTTAAATTATTTGTAATATAAATATCAAAAGAAAGTGAAGATGATATTTCATTTAATAATATGCCACATCTTTTTAGTAAGCTTCCATCATATGTAAGTGGACTTGATGTATCTGTTAAAGTATAATCTGTTTTTATATTTTCATTTACATAGCTTAAAACGATTGGGTTTGCTAAATTATTATAAAGTGTAGGTGTATCTAAATTTGCTTCATCAGATGATGTAATATTAAAATCCAATCTATTATTTATTTTATCATTTTCAATAATATCACCTTTTGAGAAATTAGAAATATTTTTATAATATAAACTAGCTTCTCCAAGTTCTGGTGTTTTCGTAAATTTTATATTATCTATATAGACATTTTTTAAAGTGTTTTCTAAAGTTTTTTCTTCCTTAGGGCTTGTTATAAAAATTGCCATATCTGTATATTGGTATAAATTCTCAATTGTGAAATTTGTGCTAGAAGCATATTTGTTTTTAGAATCTGCGTTACTAAAAAATGTGATATTTTTTATTTCGAAAATAGTTTCTTCATTTTTATTAGAAAAATCAAGGACAGAATTTTCTAAACTTCTTTTTAATACATATTTATAAAATACTAAATAAATAAGTATTAAAACAATAATAAATAAAACAATAGTAATTGTTGTTAAAATTATTTTTTTCTTTTTTAACTTGTCCATATTTCCTCCTTTGTGATACATATATAATATTACAAAAGTTTATTAAAATCAATAGTTCTAAAATTGTTTGTAATTAAACCTTATATATAGTTTATTTAGTAAAAGAAGAAATATTACTAAATTCAATTATATTTTTTAAGGTAGTATAGCTATAGAGATTGGTCAAATTGACATAAAACAAAAAACGTGATATAATATAAATACGTATAGTTTTTTTTACTTTAGGAGGTTAGTATGGCAAGCACAACTATGCACGGAATGAAGTTCAGGACCAAGTTCCTGAAGAAGCTCTCTGAGACTGGAGTCGCAGAAAGCATCATCGCAATGGCTTTCTCTGTTGCGATGGAGATGGATGAAAATCCATTCTTCTGGCTTCTCTGGAAGCTCTGCTTTGAGCCTTGCAAGGAGAAGGCTCTTGGTCAGCTCTGGCTCACAACTAATGTGGATTCTGCAAGTGAGGGTCTGGAGTTTATCCCTGATGAGTTGGTTAGGCCACTCAGGAACGAACTTCGGTATCAGTACCAGCAGGTACATAAGAGTTTCCTCAAGGGATATGATTCCAATAACGAGGAACTTTACAACGCAATGGGTAAGGATATCATCCTCACAGCTGGCATTTGCAGAAGGCTTTTCAAGTACCTTATGACTCATAAGAGCCCTGAGGATCGAAGCAAGGTCATCTTCCTGCTTAACTCTGACAAGGAAAACAACGTCTTTGGTGGGCTTCGGGAGATCGCCTTTACTAAGGCTGAGGCTGAAGTGCTTCTTCCCAAGGCTGGCGTCATAGCTTCTGCTTTTGAGAAGATGGTTGCTGACGATACCGAGACTCAGAAGCATCTGGCTCAGGAAAGAGCACCTATGACCTCAAAGCCCTTTGCTGGGCTGGGAGAGATGATTGACACATCTACTCTTTCCGATGCTTCTACTGAGGCTGAAGAGCCTCAGGATGAGGAGTCTTCTCAAGATGAGGCTGAGGAGACCAGTTCCAAGCTGGATGCACGAGTTGTCTTGGACAACATCAAGTGCTTCGAGCAATTCTATGGGGCTGTGTCCGAACTTCGCAAAGCCGGCATCGATCCATTTGCCGCACTTGAGGAAGAAACGAAGATTCAAGCTCTGATTTCTAGCGTGGTAGCACTTTCTTAGTGCTAGCTCAGCCATACACTACAACCTCCGGAGGTGATTATTCATCTTTAAAAGGCAAGGTGGAAAAGAAAAATTTTTCTTTTCTACCTTGTCTTTTTGGTTTCATAAAAAATTAATTGATTTTTAATAAAATTAATTTCAAGAAAAGCTGGAATTTTAGAAAAAAATGTTTTATAATAGGACATATAAAAATCGGGGGTATTCAAAATGTATGAAAGAAGTGCAATAGTTTTAGAAAATTATTTTGATAAAAAGCTAGGTTTAGATAAAGAAAATAACATAAGAAACAATTACGAAAATTACAAAAAGATAATAGAAGAAATAAAAGAATACCAAAGAGTTATAAGTGAAGAAGAAAATGTAATATCAAGGTTTGAAGAATCTGCCAAAGAAATAGAGTCAATGCAAAATAAACAACATAAAATACATGAAATAAATGTTAAATTAGAAGAAGAAAGAAACGAACTTTTTAATGATTTAAGCGAAAATACAAGTACATTAGACCAAAGACTAAAAAAAATAGAAGATATTTTTGATAAAAATAATCAAGAATTAAAAGCTTTAAGAGAAAATTATGTTAAAACATTAGTAATATTTACAGAAAGACAAAGAGAAAGAAATAAATATGCAAAATTACATAGAAATGTGGAAAGTAATTATTTAAATGTTTTAAAAGAAGTAAATTATAATTTTGAAAAATTTAATTATAAAGCTATACAAAATGCTAAAAAATTTATAGAAGATTTTGAAGCAAATAATGAAGAATTAATAAATTTAGTGTTAAAAAATAGTAAAAATGAAAGATTACCATTTGATGAGCAAGTAATTAAAAGAGCAGTAGAAGAAAGAAATAAAATTGCAGTTGAAGAAGCTAAACTATATATTAATATTTATGATAAAATGAAAAAATTACTTCCAGAAATAAATAATGGTTTAGTAAAATTAACTAAAGCAGAAAAATTATTAAGAGATGTTAGTGTAAAATTAGCTTTTTTAAAAGCAAAAAAAGAATATATAGTAGGCTTTTTAGATAATGAAAGAATGACAGCTATGAATGGTAAAAAGGTTCATAGTAGGCTAATGGATGAAGCTTGTAATAATTTTAATTTAGATATAGAACAAATTGATAAATTATATGATTTAATAATAAGAGAAACCACAGGAAAAGCAACTAAGAAAGCATATAAAGAATTATATAATAAAACATATTTAAAAGATATTGAAGAAAAGGAAAAAGATTTTGAAGAAGAAGTTATAAATATTAAAATAAATATGGGAACACTTATTAACGCAAATTATTGGAGAATTGAAGGTATTAAAAATATATATAATGTTTTCCAAGAAGAGGTAAGTGAAAAATTTGAAAAAGATTTATCTGAGTACAGATTAGAAGAATTAAAAGAAAAAGAAGAAAAGGTTAAGAGTGCAAAAAGTAAAAAAGTAAAAGATGAAAAAGTAACTAACAATAAAACAGAAGAAAATATAAAAGATGAAGAAGCTTTTGATAATTATGAAGAAATTGAAGATGAAGATTTATTTGAAGATGATTATTATGATGACGAGGACGACGATTTTGAAGAAGTAGTGTTTGATGAAGATGAGGAAAATGACGACGAATATTATAACGATGATGATTATGATGATGACGATATTACAGAAGAAAAAATAGATGAGTTAATAAAAAAAGAAAGAAAAGGTAAGA
>CALYBF010000100.1 GCA_944393755.1 uncultured Clostridia bacterium
TTTGGTACTTTCGTACCGCTTTGGTTTTTCTCTAAAGGATTTTTTGTTTATTTTTCAATGTACTTTTTATGTTCCCTATATGCGGAACGATTTTTATTATACATTAACTTTTTATCTTTGTCAACAGTTTTTTTAAAAAATTTTCAAAAAATTTTTTATAGTAAATTATTCATCTTTTACCTCTTTTATTATTAGCTGATTTACCAGTCCATTTTCATCATATTTCACATCAATATCATACTTTTCATTTTGATTTTCATCAAAGAAATTTATAAGAACATTTACATTTTCTTCATTACTTTGATTTCTACTAACTCCTATTTTTAATTCATTATTATTAACAATTTCTACCGTTGACAAATTGTTTTTTACACTTTGTATAGATGCAGAAATATCTTTACCTGATAAATCTTCTCCTTTTAATAATTCAAAACTAGAATTAAATCTATTTTTTTCTGTTTCTGTTATTCCTGAAGAAGATAATATTTCAGAATTTTGCATAATTTCGAAATCTTTTAACATTTGTTCAATATCTTGATAATTTATTTGTTGCTTTACTGTTTCTATTTTTTCATTTAAACCTGTTTGGACTCTATTTATTATTTCTTTCATCATAGAATCTTCTAAATTATTTAACACTACTGCATTATCATTATTAAAAACTTGTGCATTTTCCATAATAGGTGCTATTTCAATAGTTTTATTTATATTTGCTTCAAGTCTTCTATCATCTATTTCATATAACACTTTATAATTTTCATCTTTCTTTTTATCATTTTCTTCATAAGTTCTTTCTATAGATAATGAATTTTTTTGATTTTTATTATTTTCAATATTAATAGCTAATTTATTATCAACATTTTCTATAGTAATTTTATAAGTAACTGTATCATTTTCATTAAAAACTAATTCATTATATCCATTTAAACAATTTAAACTTATTTGATATTCTTGTGTTTGTATACTTGTACTTATAGTTTCGCCGTTATTTTCATATACAATAATTTTTGTTTCTTCTGTTCCAATATTTGTTTGTCTAATTCTCCCAATAGTTAAATCAATTTTTTGAGTAAACTCATTTTTTAAATCTTGATTGTTTTCTCCAAGTGTTAATTGATTTATCTTATTTTGTATTTCATCTATCTTATTTAATATAATTTCATCTTCTTTTAAATTTTCTAATATATTTATATATACATTATTTAATTGTTCTTTTGTTAAAACCAAACTATAAGCATTAGCTAAATAATTCTGCCCATTTATTTCCACTACTTGATTTTTTTGTCTTTGAAAACTAGTTTCTCCAATATTTTGTGTAATTATACTTGCATATTTATTAATTAAACTTTCAATATCTTCATTACTGAATTTTATCTCTTCTATTATATTATCACTAAAATCAATAGAATTTGGAACAAACTCAATTTGCTCATCTGTATATCCTATTCTTTTTAATAAATCTTTTAGGTTTTCATTTTCCACAACAACATATTGATTAAATAAATCTGTGAATTTTATTCCATAATTATTTGATGTGTGTAAAATTTCATTTTGCATAACTTGCTCATCATTTTTTAATAATTTTATATTTCTATAATCATAATTATTATTATTGTCTGTTTGTCCTTCTATTGTCATTTTTAATTGATTTATAGAATTATTATTATTTTCTTCTGTTGTTCCTACATTTTGTGTATAATTCACTTTAATTTCCGAAGTTACATTATAAGGATTTGTTTTTAATAACTCATCATATTCTGTTTTATTAATTATATTTTGTAAATCTTGTATATTTTCAGAATTTTTTCCTAAATATTTTACAAATAGTGTTTGATTTGATTTAAACATATCTGTGTTCAAATATAAAAATGTAAATATTCCTCCTATTATTAATAATACTAAAACTACTATTACTATTATTAAAGTAATTCTTTTTTTCCTTGTCATCATTTTTTATTTTCTCCCTTCTTCTAATTTTTCTTTTGCAAACGTTGTTTTAACACTTCATATATTATGATTCCAGTTGATACTGATGCATTTAAAGATGTTACTCTTCCCCTCATTGGAATTTTAATCAAAAAATCACAATTTTTCTTTACTTTTTCGCTTATTCCTTTGCCTTCATTTCCTATTACTATTCCTATTGGTCCAGTTAAATCTTGATTATAATAATATTTATCAGTATTAATATCTGTTCCACATATCCATAAACCTTCTTTTTTTAGCTTATCTATTGCATCTGTTATATTAGTTACTCTTGCGATTTTCATATATTCTACCGCTCCTGATGATACTTTAGAAACTGTACTATTTACTGAGGCAGAACGTCTTTTAGGTATTATTATTCCGTGCATTCCAGCTGTTTCTGCCGTTCTTATTATTGCACCTAAATTATGTGGATCTTCTATTCCATCTAATATTAATACAAATGGTTCTTCATTTTTTCCTTTTGCATATTCTAATATATCTTCTATTTCGCAATAAGAAAACGGTGGAACAAATGCAATTACTCCTTGGTAATTTTTATTATTTGCTATTTTTTCCATATCTTTTTTATCTTTTTCTACAATAACAATTTTTCTTCGTCTTGCCATTGCAATTATTTTTAGGATAGATCCGATGCTTTTCACCTTTTTCTACAAAAATTTTATTCACATCTTTTTTACTTTCCAATAATTCTATAACACTATTTCTTCCTTCTACTTGGTCTTGATATTCTTCCATTTTTCACTCCTAATTTTCATCATCTAATTTTAACACTGATAAAAATGCTTCTTGTGGTATTTCTACATTTCCTATTTCACGCATTTTTTTCTTTCCTCTTTTTTGCTTTTCTAATAGTTTTTTCTTTCTTGTAATATCTCCCCCATAACATTTAGCTAAAACGTCTTTTCTTAAAGCTGATATTGTTTCTCTTGCAATTATTTGTCCACCTATTGCTGCTTGTATTGGTATTTTAAATAATTTTCTTGGAATTACTTCTTTTAACTTTTCTACCATTTTTCTTCCTCTGTCATATGCGCTATCCTTATGAATTATAAAGCTTAATGCATCTACTTTTTCTCCATTTATATAAATATCTAATTTTACTAAACTTGATCTTTTATATTCTTTAAATTCATAATCAAGTGATGCATATCCTTTTGTTTTTGATTTTAAATTATCAAAAAAGTCATAAATTATTTCATTTAAAGGCATTTCATAAATTAAAGTTACTCTATTTTCATCTAAATATTTCATATCTATATATATGCCTCTTCTTCTTTGACAAAGTTCCATTATATTTCCTATATATTCTTTTGGTGTTAATATATTTGCTGTAACAAAAGGTTCTTCTATATAAGATATTTCAGTAGATGGTGGTAATTCTTCTGGGTTGTATAAATCAACTACTTGTCCATCTGTTTTGTATACTTTATATATTACAGAAGGTGCTGTTGTAATTAAACCTAAATCAAATTCTCTATCTAATCTTTCTTCTATTATTTCTAAATGAAGCAGGCCTAAAAAACCACATCTAAAACCTGAACCTAGTGCAGCTGTTGTTTCTGGTTCATATTCTAATGCTGCATCATTTAGTTTTAATTTTTCTAAAGATTCTTTTAAATCCTCATATTGGCTTCCATCTATTGGATATATTCCACAATATACCATAGGCTGTACTTTTTTATATCCTTTTAAAGGTTCCTCTGCTGGGTCTTCATTTAAAGTTATTGTATCTCCAACTCTTATATCAGAAATATTTTTTATACTTGCTGCAACATAACCGAACTTCTCCTGCTTTTATTTCAGAAGTAGGCATATGTGTTCCTGGTAAGAAATATCCTACTTCTGTTACAGTAAACACCTTGTTTGTTGCCATTAGCCTTATCTCATCACCAGTTTTAATTTTACCATCTATTACGCGAACTGATGCAACCGCTCCTTTGTAACTATCATAATAAGAATCAAATATTAAACACTTTGTTTTTGCATTTTCATCACCTTTTGGCGAAGGCAAATCTGTTACTATTCTTTCTAATACTTCTTCTACATTTAATCCTGTTTTTGCTGATATACAAGGAGCATCATCTGCTGGAATTCCTATTATATCTTCTATTTCTTTTTTTACTTCATCAGGTCTTGCGTTTGGTAAGTCTATTTTATTTAATACTGGTAAAATTTCTAAATTATTATCTATTGCTAAATACACATTTGCTAAAGTCTGTGCTTCTACACCTTGACTACTATCTACTACAAGTACTGCTCCATCACAAGCCGCCAAACTTCTTGATACTTCATAATTAAAATCTACATGCCCTGGCGTATCTATTAAATTTAATATATATTCTTGTCCGTCTTTTGCTTTATACACCATTCTTACTGCTTGTGATTTTATTGTGATTCCTCTTTCTTTTTCTATTTCCATATTATCTAACACTTGGTCTTCCATTTCTCTTTTAGAAAGTGAACCTGTCATTTCTATTAATCTGTCCGCTAAAGTAGATTTTCCGTGGTCTATATGTGCAATTATACTAAAGTTTCTTATATTTTCTTGTCTCATATTTCCTCCGTTTTTAATTTGTTATAGAAGAATTCTATCATAAAAATTATTAAATCTCAATAGTTTTGATAACCATTGTACAAATTATATACATATTTATATCCCATATTTTTTAGCTCTTCTTTTGCTTTTTTACTTCTTCCCCCACTTGAACAATATACAATTATTGCTTTTTCTTTATTTTGTAATAATACTTTTGCTTTTTTCTTTATTTCATATTCTGGAATTGAAATTGCTCCTTCCATATGCCCTTCTTCATATTCTTGTGGACTTCTTACATCTACTAAAATTCCACCTAAAGCTTTTAATATTTTTTCTACATCTTCTATTTCTATATCAAATTCATCTATATCACGATTTTTTCTTTTTTTCTTAAATAAAAATTCAAACATACAAATCACCTTTATTTATTATATGTTTTATATATCTTAAAAGTTATCCACAGTTTTGTCTTTTATTTTTCCACATTATATATTCTTTTTCTTCGTTTTTCTACAATCTTATTTTTACATTTATATGTCAAAAATATTTCATTTATAACTTTTTTTAAGCTTATATTTCGCTATTTTCAGCTTTTTTGTACTATTTTGCTTTATTTTTCTTCTTTTTTCGCGTAGATTTATTACTTTTTTGTTACATTTTTCTTTCAATTATGTTATCTTTAAACTTTTATGTAACTTATATTTTTATTATTTTGTAATATTATATGTGTATAACCAACCTGTGGAAACTGTGGATAACTTTGTGAATAACTTTATTATTAACATTTTTTCTTTACGAGTTATGCACAGTTCTTTTTAGTTTATATAATATTTTTTATTTTTAAATGTTTTATGTGTACCTTTTATTTAGAACAAAACGGAAATTAAAATTTCCGTCCTTAGCACTATTTTTATTTTGTGCTAAGTTTTTATAAAGATGTTGTT
>CALYBF010000101.1 GCA_944393755.1 uncultured Clostridia bacterium
AATTCAAAGAAGGTTTACAAATACCAAAAGATCATTTATTAGAAACTTCTGAACTTAAAATTGCTAGAGATTTAGCAATAAAAGAAGAAGCAGATTCATACAGAAAATTATATGATAACCCAGAATATAGAGAATATTTTAAATATTTAATAGCAACTATAATGTTTTACCAAAATAAAAGATATCCTTCTTACGGAGTAAGTATGACATCTAGATTTAAAGCTTCTAGAAGTATAAATAATAAAGTACATAAAAGATATATGGAAGCAGATAAAGCTTATGATGAAACAGGTGAAAATTTACAAGATATAAAATTACGACCATTTTCAGATGCTTTTGCAATTACTTTTGTATCTGAAAGTACACCACCTATGTTTTACTCTACATATCCTCATATAAGTGCTTTAATCGCAAAAAGAGACAAAAATAGAGATTTCTTAAAAGAAATGCAAATATTTAAAAGTAAATTAATAAAAGATGATTTTAGAGATAGAGAAAATTATGAACCCAGACCAAATGTACCTAAAACAGAATATTATCAAAATTGTAGAAGATTATTAGAAAAGCTTCTAGAATATGTTGATTCTAGTGAAACAGATTTAATTGCAAGCTATAGAGCAAAGATAACCGATATAGATAATAGACTAAAATTATTAAGGGCTTCACATTTAGAAGATTCTCCTAAAGGTATGGTTGATGAAAAAGATATATCTCCAAATAATAAAATAGATTTCTTCGCTTTACTTACAGATTGTGAAGAAAGATATAATAATGAAACAGATATTCAAACTGCTACAATGCAATTTATATCTCTTTTTGAAAACAACCCTGTTTTCGAAAAATTAGGAGTTACAATAGATTACTCTTCTTTAGAGGAAAAAAGAGCTGTAAGTGGTTATGAATCTAATTTTGTTATTTTAAATACTCCTCTTCGGACCAGTAGAGTGTCAAATACAAACAGAAAGGCAACGTAAGTTTGGTTCATATGGTCCTGGTGCACATACAAAACTAGAAGGAAAAGCTATAGAACCACTCGATATACCAGATAAAAATGATACAGAAAGTGTTAAAAAGTTTGTTAAACTAATTAATGAAATTGCACCTAGATATTTTGAAGTTGATATGGACCCTCACGAACAAGGAAGAGTTATGGTTAGACAACTTCGGAGATTACCAAAACTATAAAGCTGTAATATCACAAGTTAAAAAAGGAGACCCATTAGAAGAATTAATATATTTACATTTTGATGAACTATCAGCTCTAACTGATAGTGAAGCTTTTAAAGAAGCAGAAATGACACACGAAGCTTCAGAAGGGTTTACTAGAATTGATATCGAAAAATATGTAGATAGTGAAACTTTAGCTAAAATCAAAGCAGAAGCTAAAACAAGAAAAGAAGGAAAAACTTCAGAAGAAAAAACTGATGTGGATATAGAAAAATAGAGCAAAATTTTTGCTCTATTATTTTTTATCAAAAATAGTTTTAAATACCCCCCTATCTATTAAATTAGAAAAAATATTTTTAACTATAATAAGAACTATAGGACCAATAAGAAGTCCTATTACACCTATTAATTTAAAACCTGTATACATAGCAATTAAAGTAAAAATTGGATGAATTCCTATGTTTTTACTAACTAATTTAGGTTCTAAAAATTGCCTTACAATACTCATTATAATTAATAAAACAATAATTGCAATTCCTAGATTTATATCTCCATTTAAACCTGAGATAATTGCCCAAGGTATCATAAAACTACCAGAACCTAAAATAGGAAGAGCGTCTACAAAACCTATTGCTAGCGCCATAAGTAATGGATATTTAATATTAAAACCGCAAAATTGTAAAATATATAAACCAACAAGAGATATAACAAAAGAAATTATAATAAGCGTTATCTGTGCTTTCAAATATCCACCAAGTGTTCCTGTTAATTCTTTTAAATGTATCCATATCTTTTTTACCCATATTTTAGGCATATGATATTCTATTTGGTCTATTATATATATCTTATCTACACAGATGAAATACAGAGCAATAACAGTAATACCTATACAAATTGCAATTGAAGGAATACTGGTTACTAAATTTATTAGAGATGTTAAGCTGTTTTTGACCCAATTTGATACAGTATCTAAAACATTGCCTGTAGAATTTTCTACTACTTGTAATAATTCATCAGACAAATTTATTTTATCAAAATTAAAACTACCAATAAATTCTTGGAACTTTATATATGCCTTATCAAAATAATTGTTAATTCCTTGTAATAAACTAGATGCTTCTGAAAAAATCGTAATAATTAGCCAAGTAAGTATTCCAATTATTAGTAATGATACAATAACAAAAATTATAATCGAACTTGTTCTTCTTGTGAAACCAGTTTTTTTCATAATAAATTTTATAGCTGGTTCTATTATAAGTGATATTATAAAAGCAACTAAAAACGGCATATAAAATACCGATAATTTAAGGCCTATATACAAGCCTATTAAAATAAATAAAACATATAATATTCTTTTTAATACTTTAGACCAATAAGAAATATCCCAAACCATACCTTACTCCTACTACTTTTTATTATATGTAGAAAAAGCGGACAATATCCGCTTCTTTTTGTATTTTATATTTTACATTTTTTATTTTATATTCTTTTCGCCTTTTATTTATTATATTTTAAAATTACATATTATTTTGATTTCCATTACAATTACAAATATCTTCTAAAGTAGTAGATAATTCTTCTTTATTAACTTTTTTATTTGCTAAATCTCCTATAGTTAATATTCCCACTATTTTGTTATTTTCATCACATACAGGAAGCCTTCTTATTTGTTTTTGCCCCATTTTAGTTTCTGCATTTGTAATATCATCTGTTTCAGAACAAGAACAAACATTACAAGTCATAATATCACTTACTTTAGTATTGTTTATATCTTTATTACAAGCAATTCCTCTTAATACTAAATCTCTATCTGTAATAATACCACAAACACAATTATTATTATCACAAACAGGCATACATCCGATATGTTTTTCTGACATCATTTTTGCAACTTCCTTTAAAGTACTTTCTGGTTTTATAGTACACACATCTTCACACATACAATCTTTTACTTTCATAATATTACCACCTTTCAACTTTATTAATATTATTTTTAACAAAAATTAAAATAATATTCTTGAAAATCAAAAGATGGTTAAAATTAATTTTATATATAGTATTTACGAAATTCTTTAAATTTATCTGTATATTCTTATTTTCTATATATTTACTTCTTTTCACTTTTTGTGTTATAATATTAGAAAATAATTATTGGGAGGAAATATTGATGATTGATTTACATACTCATACTAAAGCATCAGATGGTGAAAAAACTCCAGAAGAATTAATAGACCTAGCAATCAAAAGTAATATTAATGCTTTGGCAATAACAGATCACGATACAGTTGATTCTTTAGAAATAGCTGAAAAATATGCTTCTACAAAAAGAAATTTTTTATTTATTCCAGGAATAGAAATGGAAGCAGAATTTAATAACGGCCAAATGCATATATTAGGACTATTTATAGATTACAAAAATCAAACTTTATTAGACAAACTATCTTATGTGAAAAAAGAAAGAAATTTAAGAAACGAAAAATTTATAAATGAACTAAATAAAATGGGTTATGAAATAACTTTAGATGAATTAAAGGAAATAAGTGGTGGAAATACTATTGGAAAACCTCATTTTGCCAGAATATTTTTGAAGAAAAATTATATTAAAACTAAAAGTGAAATGTTTGATAGATTTTTTAATCAACCACCTCTTAGTAAATATAAAAAATTTTCTTATTCTCCTAAAGATGTAATTACTATGTTAAAGAATTCAGGTGGAACAGTCATCCTTGCTCATCCTCAAACATTAAAATTAGAAAAAGAAGAATTTATAGAAAAAGTAATAGAATTAAAATCTTATGGTTTAGATGGTTTAGAATGCTACCATTCTAAACAAACTCCTGAACAAATGAAAGAATTTAAGGAAATTGCCAAAAATTTAAATTTACTAATTTCAAAAGGTAGTGATTATCATGGTCCTATTACAAAACCTGAAACAAAGTTAGGTACTGGCAAGAACAATAATATAGTTTCTGATGATGAATATACTATCTTAAATAATTTGTTAAAATATTCTAATCGTTAAATTTACCTTGTTCTCTCCTGAGAACGCAAAAATAGGAGTAATTATTCTCCTATTTTTGTTATTACCTAATACTTTCGTCTAAAGAATTTGTTCTTTCTACTTCTCTCTCAAAATCACTTCTTAAATTTCTAAGTGCTTCTAATGAATCTTTAGATAATTCTTCATTTGAACTATATTGAGAAATTGTTTCTTCGGCATTTTCTATCCTATTAAGATATGTACTTGGATCAGCCAATAATGCTTCTCTTTGTTTTTTTCTTTCCCCATAGACTGCTTCTTCGAAATCGTAATATTTTCCACCTTTTTGTAATGAAGAATATCTTAATATAGGTGGTTTATTTATGTTTTCTCCTCTTGTATATACATTTATTTCGTCTGCTAAACCCAAACCTTGTAATTTTCTTATTCCTGCTATAAAAGAATTATACATCCTTTTTTGTGTTTCTTCTGAACAACCTCTTGGTGTTAAACCTGCTCTAAGCATAGCAGCATCTCTTTCATAACAAGATAATCTAGATTCAAAAGAATCTGTTGCCATTATATTAATAGATATTTTGTAACCATTTGCTTTTAATTTTCTGGCTATATCTATATCATAATCTCCTTTATCTAAAAGATTTTCATTTATCAAATTAATTCTACTTTTCATTAATTCATTAAAAATTACAGGTGTAGCTGGTCTAACAAATTGTCTAGTTATCCTATAACATTCTTCAGGTAATTCTTCTATAGCCTCATCATAATTTGGATGAAATTCTGCTATCATATCTGAATTCAATACATAAGGTCTTTCTCCTTTTTCGTTTTTAAATTTAGTTATAAAATATCTTTCTATTGATGTTTTTCCTGCACCTGGTCCTGCAGCAATATATATTATTGTAGGTGAATCTGAAACAGTACTTGATGCATATGCATCTGCTAAAACTCTATCTATTCCTAATTTTATATCAGCTGGTGTTAATTCATATTTTGACATATTATTCTTACTCCTTTTCTTTTAATTCTTTCAAATATACATTATAAACCTTTTCTATTGTTTCTTCATCTGATTCATAAATTTTTTCTCTATCTTCCGTTAATTGCTTCAATTCTTTTGTGAATTCTTTTACATCTTTTTCCTTGTTGTTTTTTATAAAGTCTATTATTTTTAATTGTATTATTTCAAGAGCAATTTCAATTTTATAATTTTCCATATTCTTCTCCTTTTATTAACATAATATGATTAATAATAGCACAAATTTTTAATTTTGTCAATTTTATTTTTAA
>CALYBF010000102.1 GCA_944393755.1 uncultured Clostridia bacterium
GAGATTCCTAATTCTTCTGCAATTTCATTTGTTTCTTTTCCTTCATTATATAATCTTGCTATTTCTTCTCTTCTTTTTGCTATTTGTTTACTTCTTTTTACTTTAACTTCAGGTGGTTTTTCTTCTTTTTTTCTTCCTAGCATTATTTCTGTTTGTACAGAAGCTGAAATAATCGCTTGTCTTCTTTTACTATGTTCATTAATAAATTCTATATCTCTTTCTATTGTACGAACAGGTACTCCTAAAGTTCTTGCAATATCTACTGCTTCTCTTTTTTTATTTAATAATTCTTCTACTTTTTTTCTTCTTTCTTTAACATCCATATCTTTGCTCCAATCGTAAATAATAAGATTATTTACCTAAAATCAACATAATAATACCACGTTTCGTCTATTTTTTCAATCAAAATAGTAAAAAACATAGCAGAAAAGGTAATTACATAAGAATAATTACCTTTTTGTTCTATTCTAAATATTTCTTTAAAAACTTACCTGTGTAACTCTTTTCGTTTTTACAAATCTGTTCTGGAGTTCCAACTGCAACTACTTCTCCACCATTATCTCCACCTTCTGGTCCTAAGTCAATTATATGATCGCAAGTTTTAATTAAATCTAAATTATGTTCTATTACAATTATTGTATTTCCTGTATCTACAAGCCTTTGTAAAATATTTACTAATTTATGAACATCTGCAATGTGAAGACCTGTTGTTGGTTCATCTAAAATATATAAAGTTTTTCCAGTTGCTCTTTTTGATAATTCTGTTGCAAGTTTAACTCTTTGGGCTTCTCCACCAGACAATGTAGTTGAAGGTTGTCCTAGTTTTATATAACCTAAACCAACATCATATAATGTTTGTATTTTATTTTTGACTTTAGGTATTTTATCAAAAAACTTTAAAGCTTCTTCAACTGTCATATCTAATACTTCTGAAATATTTTTCCCTCTATATTTAACTTCTAATGTCTCTCTATTATAACGTTTCCCTTTACATACTTCACAAGGCACATAGATATCTGGTAAAAAGTGCATTTCTATTTTATGAACACCATCACCATTACAACTTTCACACCTACCACCTGAAACATTAAAACTAAATCTTCCTTTTTGGTAACCTCTTAGTTTTGCTTCTTCTGTTGCTGCAAACAAATCTCTTATTAAATCAAACACACCTGTATATGTTGCAGGATTAGAACGAGGCGTTCTTCCAATTGGTGATTGGTCTATATTTATTATTTTATCTATATTTTCTAAACCTTTTACATTTTTACATTTACCAGGTTTCTCATTTGAGCCGTTTAGTTCTTTTGCAATAGTTTTATATAAAACTTCATTTACTAGAGTAGATTTTCCAGAACCTGAAACACCTGTTACACAATTAAATACTCCTAAAGGAAATTTAACACTAATATTTTTCAAGTTGTTTTCAGTAGCACCTACTACTTCTATAACTTTTGATTTTACTGATTTTCTTCTTTTTTTAGGTACTTCTATTTTCTTTCTTCCACTTAAATATTGTCCTGTTATAGAATCTTCTACTTTTTTAACTTCTTCAGCAGTACCGCTGTGCCATAACTTTTCCACCATGAACACCTGCACCTGGTCCTATATCTATTATTTGGTCTGCCGCATACATAGTATCTTCGTCGTGTTCTACAACAAGTAAAGTATTTCCTAAATCTCTTAATTTTTTTAGTGTTGCTAATAATTTATCATTATCTCTTTGGTGTAGACCTATACTTGGCTCATCTAAAATGTAAAGTACACCAGTTAAGCCAGAACCAATTTGTGTAGCAAGTCTAATTCTTTGAGCTTCACCACCTGATAATGTTCCTGCATTTCTTGATAATGTTAAATATTCCAAACCAACATCTACTAAAAATTGTAACCTTTGGTCTATTTCTTTTAAAATAAGCTCTGATATCATAGCTTGTGTTTTATTTAATTTTAAGTTGTTTAAATAATTTTTTATTTTCACAATTGACATTTCTGTTAACTCATTTATATTTTTACTACCTACTTTTATAGATAATATTTCTTTTTTTAATCTTGCTCCGTGGCAAACAGGACATTCTGAGTTTGTCATATACATTTCATAAAAATCACGCATCCCTTGTGATTTTGTTTCACTATGTCGTCTATCTAAAGTAGGTAAAACCCCTTCAAATGGAGCTGTGAATTTTCTTACTCCTGCATATGAAGAATATTCAAAATCAATTTCTTCATCTCCTGTACCATAAAGAATTTTTTCCATAAACCAACGTGGTAAATCTTTAATTTTTTTACCTTTAATATCTATTCCATAATGTTTACCAATTGCCTCAAAATACATTTTAGCCATAGTATCACCTTTTTTCATAGTACTAGACCCAAATGCTTTTATTCCATCATAAAGCGTTTTATTTTTATCCGGTACAATTAAATCTTCATCCATTTTCATTAAATATCCAATACCTGTACATTCTGGACAAGCCCCAAATGGGTTGTTAAATGAAAACATTCTAGGTGTAAGTTCTGGAAAACTAAAACCACAATCTGGACAAGCATAATTACAGCTATATAATATTTCCTTTCCGCCTCTTACATCTATTAATACCATTTTATCTGCGTGTTTTAAAGCAATTTCAACAGATTCTGTTAATCTACTTATAATATCTGGTTTTATTACTAATCTATCTACAACTAATTCTATATTATGTTTTTTCTTTCTATCTAATTCTATATCATCAGATAATTCATAATTTTCACCATCTATTCTAACTCTAACAAAACCTTCTTTTTGGTATGCTTCTAATTGTTTTGTATATTCTCCTTTACGTCCTCTTACTACTGGTGCAAGTATTTGTATTCTAGTTCCTTCTTCTAAACTCATTATATTGTCTATTATTTGGTCAATACTTTGTTTTTCTATTTTTTTACCACAATTAGGACAATATGGTACACCTATTCTAGCATAAAGTAAACGTATATAATCATATATTTCTGTTACAGTTCCTACAGTAGAACGTGGATTTTTTGATGTTGTTTTTTGGTCTATTGAAATTGCAGGTGATAAGCCATCTATTCTTTGGACATCTGGTTTTTCCATTAAACCTAAAAACTGCCTTGCATATGATGATAAACTTTCTACATATCTTCTTTGTCCTTCTGCATATAATGTGTCAAAAGCTAAACTTGATTTACCAGAGCCTGAAAGTCCTGTTATTACTACTAATTTATCTCTTGGTATTTCTAAATCTATATTCTTTAAATTATGTTCTTTTGCTCCCTTTATTATTATTTTATCGTTCATTTCTTCACCCCAAACAAATTATACTACAAAATTTCTAGAAAAACAAGAGTTTGGTATGCAATTATTTTTATCCTTAATTTTCATTTAATTTTTTTATTTTAAGAAATTAATATTTTCTCCTCTTTTTCCCCATCTTCTGGCTCATACCATAATTTTATTTACATTATAATTTTATTAATAAATTAACTTATTAAAAAACTTGATATTCTGTATCATATATTGATATAATATCTGTAGTTTTTAAATATCAAAAAATCAATGGAGTGTGATATTTATGATAAAAAGAGAAGAAAATCCAGACTACTTAAATGCTTTTTTAGATTATTCTACAACTATTTTAAATAAATCACCAAATAGTATTAAAGAATATAATTATGATTTAGCAATGTTTCTAAAATTTATTAAGATACATTTTAGACTTACTAATGAAACAGATTTTGCTAAAATTAAAATTTATGATTTACCATATGATGTTATAAAAAAAATAGAACTAGATGATATACACGCGTTTTTAGGTTATTTAACAACTACATTTAATAGTAAATCTGCAACTCGAGCAAGAAAAATTTCAACTATAAGAATATTTTTTAAATATTTATCACAAGATGCAAGTAAAAAGTTTTTATTAGACCATAATCCAGCATTAAACTTAAAAACACCAAAAAAAGATAAAAGACTTCCTAAATATTTATCTTTAGATGATAGTAAAAGATTATTAGATGCTGCATCTAACGAAGATAATAGAAATTGTGAAAGAGATTATGCAATAACAACATTATTTTTAAATTGTGGTATGCGTCTTTCTGAACTTGTTGGTATTAATATTAATGATATTGATTTTGAAGATTGTAAATTAAATGTTATTGGTAAAGGAAATAAAGAAAGAACTATTTATTTAAACAAAGCTTGTATGAAAGCACTTTCTTCTTATTTAAATGTAAGACCAAAAATTGTAGATAGTGATGCAAAACACTCTGATAAAGCACTTTTCTTAAGTGAAAGAAAAGAGAGAATTAGTAATAGAACTGTACAACATATTATAAATAAAGAATTAATGGAAGCAGGACTAGATAGTAGAAAATATTCTGTACATAAATTAAGACATACAGCTGCCACTCTTATGTATCAATATGGAGAAGTTGATATTAGAGCTTTGCAGGAATTACTAGGACACGAAAGTATCGCAACAACTGAAATATATACACACGTAAATAATGACCAAGTAAGAAGTGCAGTTGAAAGAAACCCTCTAGCAAATTTATAGGGGACGTTTCAAAATGGACATTTTGTCCAAAATGGGACACATCTATTAAAGGGTCTGTCCCCAATTGGACAAAATGTCCATTTTGAAACGTCCCTATTTACCTATTTAAAAATTTTTATATAATATGGTTTTATTTCTGGAAGTAGACTATTTAAATATATTACATTAAAATCTTTATCTTTTATTTTTATATTAGGAAAAGTTTTTATCATTTTTTCATTTCCCCATACATTATTTATAAAATCATCTAAATTCTTATTATTTTTTACTCTTATATATTTTTCATTAACAGCTTCTTTATTATAAACTGGTATGTTTTTTTCTACTACCATCCTTGTAATAAACATATCTTGAGCATATATGGTTAGTATACAATCAATAAATAAAAATATTATTAAAACTGATACTATTATTTTTAATACCTTTTTAGATATTTTTTCTTTTATTTTGTTACAAATTTTATCTATAAACGGGTTTATTATTTTTACTAAAACTAATGTTAAAATCCCCCAAAATATTGAATAAAGTAAACATACTCTGCCATTTATGTTTAATATTTTCCCCGAATAGTCCCACCAATCTGTCTCTAGTATTACTTCTATTAAGAAACTAAATATATACTCGGTTAAGGTTCCAATTATATAACCACCTAAAAATAATGTTATATTATTTTTATTAAAATATTTGGAAAATACTAATATAAAAACTGCTCCTATTCCGTATATTCCAAGAAATGGACCATATAGAAAACTCTGTCTTGATTGCCACTCTCCCATTGTTATTATTCCGAATATTGTTTCTATAATATATCCTAAAATACTGTATATTATGAAGTATGAAAATATTTTCCAAATACT
>CALYBF010000103.1 GCA_944393755.1 uncultured Clostridia bacterium
ACATCAAAACTATTTGCCTCTCTTAATTTAAACTTTACATTTGCAACATTATTAAAATTAGTTGCAACTGGACCTGGACATAATATACTTATTTGTACTTTAGAATTTTCTTTTTTCAGTTCTTCTCTTACTGCTTCTGATAATCTAACAATATAATTTTTAGTAGCATAATATGTTGCCATTAGTGGTCCTGGCATAAACCCTGCAATTGATGCTACATTTAATATTTTGCCACTATTTTTTTCTTTCATTTGTTTTAAATATTCTTTCATTAATATATGATATGCTACTATATTTGTTTTTATCATTTTAATTTCTTTATTTAAATCTGTTTTAGTAAAATCTCCGCAATCTCCAAAACCTGCATTATTTATTAAAATATCTATATCTTTTACTTTTTCACAAAGAGAACTACAATTTTCTTCCACTGATAAATCCGTTGGTATTATTTCTATTTTATTTCCTAAGTTTTCTTTTTCTAACTCTTTTTTTACTATGTTTAGTTTTTCTTCATCTCTTGCTACTAATATTAAATCATATTTTTTCTTATTTAATATTTTTGCCATATCTTTTCCAATTCCAGAAGATGCTCCTGTTAATAATACTCTCATATTTTTCACCACCTATATTTATGATTTCTAATTTTATAATTTTTATAACTTTTTTTCAAGTATATTTTAAGCAAATATAAATAAGTAAGTTAGCTTCACATTTCGACAAATTTAATACTATTAGTATTATATAATTTAGTAATATTTTCCATTTATTTTTATTGTTAAATTAACTTAAACACTTGAAATACGGTACTTTCAAATATCTTAAAAGTTTATTTTTTATATTTTATAATGTTTACCAAGGAGTATAAGCTATGGTTCATTTTAATATTGAAAAATTACTAAAACAAAAAAACAAATCTAAATATTGGTTATGTCAAAATATGAACATAACTTCTAGAAATTTAAACAGAGTAATTAAAGGTGAAACTTCTTCTATTTCTTTTAAATACATAGAAGACCTTTGCAAATACTTAGATTGCTCTATTGAAGAATTAATTGATATAGAAAAAGATGCATGAGACAAAAAGGGGACGGGGAAATTTTTTCTCACTTTCCCATTTATTTCCAAAATGAGAATTTTTTGCCCCGTCCCCTTTTTTCTCAAATATGTTTTTTAATTTCATTATATATTTCTTCGTGTATATCTTCTATTGTTCTTATTTTATTTTCTTTTACACATTTAACTTCATACCAGTTATATTTTTTTGAAACATAACAAGCAGCATTGTATGCATCTATTAAATGGTTTTTATCTCTTTCGTGTATATCTTTTTTTTCTGCGTGTGTGAATTTATTCTCTCTATCTTTTATTAATTCTAAAGATTTTTCAACCGGCATATTTAAGAAAAATACTTCTGTTGGTATTGGAAGTCCATATAAATTAAATTCAAAGTCCCAAAGCCAATTTAAAAATTTTTCTCTTTCTTCTTTATCTTGTATTTTTCCTGCTTGGTGTACCATATTAGCTGTTGTATACCTGTCTGCTAAAATAATTCCACCTTTTTCATAATAATCTTTATATCCTGTAATATATGTTGCATATCTATCTCCTGCATAAAATGTAGATGCAATATAAGGGCTTACATCTTTAGCATTTTCTCCAAATTCTCCAGATAAATACATTTTAACTAACCCAGAACTTGGGCTATCATAATTCGGAAAGCTTACTACTCTAAAGTCTATTCCGTCTTTTTTTAATCTTTCTTGTAATTTAGCAAATTGTGTCTGTTTTCCACTTCCATCTGTTCCATCTATTACAAATAATTTTCCCATTTAAAATACCTCTTTTACTTTTTTATTTTATTAATTTTCTTTATTATTGTTTTCTTCTTTATTTTCTGCTTTTTCTTTTTTATTTTTTTCTAGCATTTTATTAATAGAATTTAATATATCATCTGTATTTTCATCAAAATCATCTCTTTTAACTGTAAACATTTTATCTCCTTCTTTCTTTTATTTCTTTATTATTTTTTCTTTATCTTATCTTTATTTTTTTACCAAATTCATTATACTATTTATATTTTTTTAGTCAATAGAATTTTTAAAATATAAAGATAAAAAAGTAAAAAGTTATCATAACTCTTTACTTTTCATATTACATAAATTCTTTTCTATTTAGGCCTGTTATTTTTTCTATTAAGCCTATATCTATATTCTCTTTAAACATATTTTGTGCTGTTTTTATAATTCCTATTTTTTCTCCTCTTCTTTCTCCTCTCCTTTCACCTCTTTTTTCACTTTTTAGAAGTGTTTTCCTTCTATCCTCTCTTAAAGCATACATAGACTCTAACATATCTTTTCTACCTCCTTCTTTTAAAATTTTAATATATTTTTCAGATGCTTCTTTTCCTAAATCTTTTACAAGTACATATCTAAATATACCAATCATAATTCCAATTTCTTTTTCCTTAGTTCTTTTGATAATTTCATCTAAAACATCAAGTAATTCTCCTTCTTTTCTAACCTTTTCTATTAATAATACTTTGCTTAACAACGTCCCTTCTTCTAATAGTTCTTCTTTTGTATAATCATTAACATCAATAACATTATACTCACCAATACCAAGATAATTTTGATTTGGTTTTAGTTTATATCCAAACTGTTCTTGTATTTCCAATATACTTTGTGGTACTCTCCACTTTCCAACACCTGTATATATTACAATTGCTATTATTTTTGCTTGGAATTTTCCTTTATAATTTCTCTTCCTAAAACTATGATTCATTATTTGCATTTCATAATCTAATATTCTAAACGGCATATATTGGTCATTTTTTGATTGATGTTCTATTAAGAAGTAAACTTCTTTACCTTTTAATTTATACAAAACATCTACTTGTTTTCCTTTATAATCTTCAGTTACAAACTCATTTCTAACTGATTCTATTTCTAACTTCTCATATTGCTTTAAATCTACTACTTTTCTTATTGCACTTTCTACTTCTTTTGGCAATTCTAATATTTTTTTAAACAATTTATCATGCTCATTTTTTATATATTCTTCTTCAGTTGGTGGAATACTATATGTAGCATCGCTTTCTTTTAGCTCTATTTCTCTTATTTGTGGAAATAATTTTAAAGCTTTGAAATAATCTTTTTCTGTAAAAACTTTTATTTTGAACTCCTCCTTTATTATACTTTGTATTTATTGTTAAAACAACCTTTATTGTTTAGTAAAAACTATAATTTTTATCTTATTTCCTCATTTTTTCTCACTAAATCTTTTACTTTTGTACCTTTTATTTTTTATTAGTAGACTTTTGTTGTTTTTTGTTATAAACTATTTATATAAAAAACAGAAAGGATGAATATCTATGGAAAATTCTTTTAAGCAATATGCAATTAATAAAGATAACCCGAAATGGGAAAATGTAATTTCAAGAATTACACCTTTAGAAACTAAGCCTACTGATATTAGAACACCTTTTGATAGAGATTACACAAGAATTATTCACTCAAATGCTTATAGAAGGTTAAAACATAAAACACAAGTGTTTTTTTCACCAGAAAATGATCACATTTGTACTAGAAGTGAACACGTAACACACGTGGAGTCAATTAGCTATACAATAGCAAAATATTTAGGGCTAAATTTAGAACTAACAAAAGCAATCGCAGTTGCTCACGATTTAGGACATAGTCCATTTGGACATGCAGGTGAAAAAATACTTTCTAAAATATCTGAAAGAGATTTAGGAACTAGATTTTGGCATGAACAAAATGGTCTAAATTTTGTTGATAATATTGAATTATTAGAAGACCATGGCGGATATAAGCAAAACTTAGATTTAACATATGGCGTTAGAGACGGTATTATTTCACATTGTGGCGAAATTGATGAAAACGCTTTAAGACCAAGAGATGAGTTTATAGATTTAAATGATTATAAAAAACCAAATCAATATGCACCATATACTTGGGAAGCTTGTGTTGTTAAAATTTCAGATAAAATCTCATATATAGGTCGTGATATAGAAGATGCTATAACTTTGGGAATCTTAGATGAACACCTACAAGAACTATATGATTTGTTAAATTATGAATCTTCTGAAGTTTTAAATAATAGTACTATTATAAATTACTTTGTTTGTGATTTATGTCAAAATTCTTCTTTTGAAAAAGGTTTATGTTTTTCTAAAAAAGCTTATGATTTAATGAATAAAATAAAAGAATTTAATTATAAACATATTTATTTTTCTAGAAGAACTATAACTTCTATAAAATATTTTGAACTTGTTATTAATGAGATTTATAATATATTATTTGAGTGTTTTGATAGTAAAAATACTCTAACAAATTTAAAAGCATTAGAAAAATTTTATCCAAAGCTAATTGATGGTTTCTACCATTATTTAGAAAATTATTGTGATTTTTCTAATCGTAAAGAATTAAAATTAAAAAATAAACTTGTTTTTGATATTTCTATTAAAGAAGATTTTTCAAAAGCAATAATTTCATATATATCTGGTATGACAGATAATTTTGCAATCGAAATGTATAATGAATTAATTAGGTTTTAAATATATGGTTGTTTAAAATAATTTATTTTAGACAACCTTTTAATATATATTTTTAAAATGTTTCAATTGATATATACTATTGTTTAAATATATTTTTACCATATCAAACCTTATTGGTATATCATATAAACCATATTCTTTATTATAGTATTTTGCAACATACTTAAAATCTTCTTCTTTTTCTTTAGTTAATTCTTCCATTAATTCATCAATTGTATAATATGCTCTTAAATCTACAAAAACTAATTCTTTTTTATTGGTATCATATGCAATTATCTCTATTTTTCTTTTTCTGTATTTGAAATCTTTTTCTATTATAATGTAATTACTTTCTTCTAAATATTTACAAACTAAATTCATAGTAATTATTTCTTTTTCTGTTTTTACTTTTACCATTTTACCTCTCTTTCTTTTAATATTTAGATATCTGAGGTCATTACTGATTTTTTAAAAAAGGATGTTTAAACAGACAGAGTTATAAATAAAGGGAATAATAATATTTTTTCAATACTTTAAAAATTCAAAATAGGGGCTGTAATGACCTCAGATATCTAAATATTTTAGTTTTCTTGGGAATTTTTTAGATTAAATCTTTCATTTCAAATTAAATTTTTGATAAAAAAACACTTTAAATTTAAACTGTTATAATTATACATAGGTTTATGTGTAAGTTCAACAGTTGTTTTGTGAATTATTTGTGAACGAAAAAGACTAAAGTAAAAAACTTTAGCCTATTATATTACAAACCATACATACCTGTTGTTATATCACGAAATAAGTTTACTTCTGGTGGTGCATATGTAAATATTATAAAACATAAAAGTAAA
>CALYBF010000104.1 GCA_944393755.1 uncultured Clostridia bacterium
GATGATATAAAAAGAGTAAGAGTAATGTATGGCTCAAATAGTACAGGAACATCAACTGGAACAGCTGTATATATGGACATAGAATTTAATAAAGAAGGAACAGAAAAATTAAAAAATATTAGTAATACATATGTACAAACAAATACAACCAATAATACAAATACAACTAATGAAACATCTACAGAAGAAACAACAGAAAATACTGAAGAGGAAACAACTAAAGAAATAACAATGCAAATAGATGGCGAAGAAATAATGACAACAAGTTTTGATGAAACAATTGAAACAGGAAGATTGCAATTATCTGTAGGAAGTGCTACAACAGATATGGATACATTAAATGGTTATATAAACCAAGCATCTAGTATGGCGATTATATTAGATAATGGAAATATGCCAGTTGCATATACAGTAGCAAGTAATGAATATATATTATCAGATGTAACTGAAAGTGAATTAAATATAATTTTATATGTAATGTTAGCAATAGTAGCTATATTCTTAATAGTATTAATAGTAAGATATAAATCACAAGGTATAATAAGTGCATTTTCATATATAGGACTAGCTTCAATTTTTGTATTATTACTTCGTTATGCAAATGTAGTAATATCAATAGAAAGTATATTTGGAATTGCTGTTACATTAATTTTAAATTATATTTTTGTAAATAAATTATTATCAAAATTAAAGAAAGAAGAGACAGTAAATAAAGGAATAATTACAAATATATTTAAAGAAACATATAAAGAGTTCTTTATAAAAATAATACCAGTTTGTATTGCAGTTATTACCTTCTGTTTTATCAAATGGGAACCAATTAGTAGTTTTGGTATGGTAATGTTCTGGGGAATTTTATTAATTGCTCTATATAATATTTCTATAACAAATCTATTAGTAAGAGTAAAGGCTGGTAAAGGAGGTAAAAAATAAAAATGGAAGAAAATAAAACAAAAAAAGAAAAAAATAAATTAAGTAAGAAAACAAAAATAATTTTAACAATAATAGCAATTATTATATTAATAGGTATTGCAATTACTTGCACAATTGGTCTTAATTTTGATTTAAGATATAGAGATAGCAAGAGAATGGAATTATATTTAGAACAAGATTTTAACATTTCTGATATAAAACAAATGACAGATGAAGTAATGCCTGATAAAAAGGTAATTATTCAAAAAGTAGAAGTTTATGAAGACACTGTTAGTATAACAGCAGAAGATATTACAGATGAAGAAAAACAAAGTTTAATTGATAAAGTAAATGAAAAATATGGAACAACTTTAGTAGCAGAAAGTACAGAAATAGAGACTATTCCTAATACAAGAGGCAGAGATATAGTAAAACCATATGTTGTACCTTTTGGTATTGCAACTTTAATTATTCTAGTTTATATGGCTATTAGATATAGAAAATTAGGTGTTATAAAAACTTTATTAAAAACAATTGTAATTGCAATAGTAGCAGAAATGGTGTTGTTAAGCATTATGGCAATTACAAGAATACCAATTGGACTAATAACTATCCCATTAGTAATTACTGTATATTTATTAACATTAATAGGGCTTACTACTTATTTTGAAAAAGAGTTCACAAATAAAAATAACAAAGAAACAAGCAAATAGGCTTGTTTTTTGTTTGCAAAATTATGTAAAATATGATAATATATAAATTGCAAGTAAAATTGTATAAAACTTAGAGAAAGGACCAAAATGGAGCCTAAGTCTACAATCATGGCAGAAGAAGTAAGAAAAGAAATCATCATTAAAAACCCAAGTAACCGGAAGGTGTTGGTTAATACATGTGAAAACGGTTTGATAGAGCCACAACTTTTTTTGAGTTCGGCATTTCCAAAAGAAATAGCATATAGACTTTTGGGACTTGTTAAATTCCCAGATGGAAATTTTTATCCAAAGTATATATGTGAAACTGTAAGTGAACCTTCACTTGTTTTAACTGGATATCCTAGCTATGAAGAGGGGATAGATGTAATAAATAGAGTATGTTTTGAACTTACGTGGCAGGAAGGGATGCTACAAGCTGGTAGTGTCAAAAGGTCAGATTTAAAATATTTCGACTATAGAAGTGAAGAGTTGTCATATTGGCTTGCTTCTCCAGGAATATATGGCTGGTATGGTAATAACCATTTTGGACCAGGAAATGTTATTTCTGGTGTTACAGATAGTGGTTATGGAGAAATTCTTCAAAATAGCAGATGTTTTATTTCTGGTTATTTACCAGTGCGTCCAACAATGGTTTTGAATTCTAAAGTTGTTAAAAGTCCACTGTTTGATAGTTTAGTAAAATTATAGGAAAAAACATCATAAACTAGAAGGAAAGGAAAGAAATGTCAGATAGTAGGCTATTGATACCAGACGGGGTAAAACCTGAATTTGTACTTGATAATACAGAAAAAAGAAGTTGTACAATTTTTCCAGAAGAGAGTGGGTGTCATAGATATTAAATTTTTCGGAGTGAAGATTTGTCAGAAAAAATACTTTTTCAGTATATAGGTATGGTAAGAAATCCCGATGAAACAGCATCACCCCAATATAAAGCTCAAGCAGTAACGGCTAAAGAGCTTAGATTATTTGGAAAAATAGGTTGGGAAAATGGTTTTGGTATAATGGACAAAATTTGTAAAACACTTCTTGAAGGACAAAAAGATATTACAATTGCAAGAAGTATAAAAAGAAGTGATTTAAAAGAAGGAGCAGGAGAAAACTTTACATATTGGCTAGCATCAGGAACAGCAAATGAGCTTCTTGGAGTTCAAAGTATAGATCCGGATATTATGATATGTGGTTCTGTTCCAGGAAGCAACAATTCTATGATTTTTTCTTATGACTTAAGTGAAATTGTTAGTTTGCCAGTAAGACCAACGGTTGTCTGGAAAAAGAAGATAAGGTTTAGTCAAAATGAAACTAGCAAAGTTACTTGGGTAGATCTCTAAGTTGCAAATAAGACCTCTAAATAGGGGTCTTATTTGCTTGCAAAATTATGTAAAATATGATAAAATTTTAACATCTGCAAAAGCAGAAGTAAAAATACTTGAAAGGGGTAGAAATGGCTGAACTAGCAATGTCATTGCAAGAACATTATATAGGAGAAGGAATAATACCAAAAACGTTTGATATACAAGTTCCTGCAAATCGGAAATTGGTAATTGGTAGGAAAAGAAGTGGATGTCGTATAGAGCAAGTCTTTAGCAGTAAAGATATGCCGGAGATAGTACAATATAGATTTGTGGGTATTGAAGGTGTGAAGGATGGGAGCATTTTAGCTAGATATGTAGCAAATAGTCCGACAAGAAAAGACTTATCTCTAGCCGAAAGAAAGGCAGATATATATGGTAATTGTATTATAAACGATATTGCTCGTCTATTTATTCCTGAAGGAATAGAAGAATTTGTGAGTATTGGTAGTATCACAAGAGATGATGTGCTAAGGGCTCACATTGAAGAAGAAAGTATCACTGGTTACTGGTACGTAAAAGCAGATGTTGAAATGGGAGATGGACTAGGTATTGTATATCGTGATGAAATGAACCAATTCAATATAATGAGTGATAAGGGCTTTAACAACAAAGACCCATATAAAGCTTCTGTAAGACCTGCAGTGACGGTTCGTCTAGTAAATGCATAAGGTTTTTCAAGTTTGCAAATAAGACCTCTAAATAGGGGTCTTATTTGCTTGCAAAATTATGTAAAATATGATAAAATCTAACCATTAGCAAAAGCTATGTAGGAAAAGGCTTAGAGAAAGGAAGGAAGATGGCAAACGGAATTGTTAGACTAGAGGATATGCCTTCTGTTATTCGAGAAGGTGAAGTACCAACGAAAATTATTGTTCCAAACCCAGGAAATAGAGAGGTTGTAATTACGCCAGAAGAAAGCGGAATTGATAAAGAGCAAGTATTTACAAGCGATTGCTTGCCAGATGAGATTCCATTTGAGTTTCTTGGTTTGGTTCCGTATCCAGATGGAAATGATCACCCCATATATGGAGCAAATGCAGTAACAAGTGAAAAATTGACCTTGTGTGGAAAAGCCGGATGTGAGACAGGAATAGAAACAATAAATAAAGTTGCTAGGTTTCTTGTTTGGCGACAAGGCATTCTAGAAGCTAGAAGTATTACTTGTCAAAACTTGGCTTTTCATTATTGGAATAATAAACTTTCCCCATATTGGGTAGCTTCGCTTAATATAGATACAGTTGGAAATATATCTACTATTGGATTGGGAGCTGTAAATGGAGAATATGGTAAACTTACATTGTTCTATTCTGATGGACTTGCTATAGAATATAAGTCTGGAGTACGTCCAGTAATAGTTCTGCCATCTATAATCAATCCAGAACGGATTTGTTTCTAAGCATTGCAAATAAGGCCTCTAAATAGGGGTCTTATTTGTGTTTTAGAATAAAATATTTTATTAATAAAATTTCAAAAATTATTCATATTTTGGTATAGATTTTTTTTTATGCTTGTGATAAAATAAGTCCAAAGGTTTAGAAAATTTTGGAGGAATAATATGGGAAATATAGTATTACTAGATGAATTAACAATAAATAAAATAGCAGCAGGAGAAGTTATAGAAAGACCAGCATCAGTAGTAAAAGAAATGGTAGAAAACTCAATAGATGCAGGAGCAACTTCAATTACTGTTGAAATAAAAAATGGGGGAATCTCATTTATAAAAGTAAGTGATAATGGAAAAGGAATAGCAAATGATGATTTAGAAATAGCATTTGAAAGACACGCAACAAGTAAAATAAGGTCAGCAGAGGATTTAAATACAGTAACATCAATGGGGTTTAGAGGTGAAGCTTTGGCTAGTATTGCAGCAGTTGCAAATGTAGAATTAGTATCAAAAACAGAAGATGAAGAAATAGGATATAGAGTGGTGGTAGAAGCAGGAGACGTATTAGAAAAAGAAGAAGCAGGTTGTAGAACAGGAACTACAATTACAGTAAGAAACTTATTTTTTAATACACCAGTTAGATATAAATTCTTAAAAAAAGATTATACAGAATCAGGTTATATTGAAGATGCAATAACAAGAATAGCATTAGTAAACCCAAATGTAGCAATAAAATTAATCAATACAGGAAAAACAGTTATTCAAACAAATGGAAGTGGGAATTTAAAAGATGTAGTATACAGTATATATGGAAAAGATATAGCAAGTAATATATTAGAAGTAAACTACAAATATGAAGATATAGAAGTTACAGGTGTAATAGGAAAGCCAGAAATAGCTAGGTCAAATAGGTCTAATCAATTATTTTTTGTAAATAAAAGATATATAAA
>CALYBF010000105.1 GCA_944393755.1 uncultured Clostridia bacterium
GTAGTTTTCCCATTTGTCAAGATAAAAATACAAGAATTTTTAAAATTCTTGCATTATCTTTCTAAATCTTGTTCTCTATCATCTAATTTTCTATCTCTACTTACTACATTTGTCTCTCTTGTTTTTAACCTTTCTGGTTTTCTTGGAGTTTTTCTTCTTGTTTTTTTATCATTATGCATTAAAATACCTTCCAAACTTTTTATAGATTTATTTGCTACAGCAAAATCGTTTATATATTCTGGATCGTTCATATATTTATTTAAACCACTACCTGTTTTTTCTAATTGTTCATCAGGACTAAAAAAAGCTCTAAACAATTCTTTCCAGTCAGTTTGTTTTTCTCTAACATTAACTTCTTTCATAATTATAAAGTTTCACCTCTCTTTTAAACATATGTTAATTTTAGCATATTTCATAGGAAAAATCAAGTATTATTCGCAAAATTTAATTTAATGGTTTAAATTTCACATTTTGTGTAAAACTTCTTTTAATATTTCTGCACATCTATTAGAAGCAAGATCTAAGTTTTTATCAAAATCTTTTTCATTTTCACCATTAGGTGTATCAGAAACTCCTCTAATTACTAAAAAAGGAATATTATCTAAATAACAAACTTGAGCAATTGCTCCACACTCCATATCAACAACATCAGCTTTAAATGTTGCTCTTATCTCATCTCTTAATGTAACTTCTGTACAAAAAATATCGCCAGTTGCTACTATTCCAGTTCTAACTTTATAATCTCTTTTTTCATTTACAACATCTTTTATTTTATCTAACCAATCACTATCACAACTAACATCATTTCCAACGCCTGTTATATAACCTTTACTATGTCCAAATGCTGTTATATCAAAATCGTGTTGAACAACTTTTTTACCAATTAAAATATCACCTATATTAAGCATTGGGTCAATTGATGCTGCTGCACCTACATTTATTACTTTACTTACTTTGTATTTATCAATTAAAATTTGAGTTGTTCTTGCTGCATTTACTTTACCAACTCCACTTTGAACTAAAATACATTTTTTGTTTTCAATTTTTCCTTTATAAAAATCTAATTCATAACTTTCTTCTAGTTCTATATCTTTCATTAAATTTTTAACTGCATCTTTTTCTTCTTCCATTGCAACTACAATTCCTATTTTATCCATTTTCTTTCAACTCCCAAAATAATTATACTATGTTTTAAAAAATTCTTCAACAATTTTTAAATTTTAAAATAATACTTGCAACTTTTTTTATTTTAATGTAATATAATAAAGTAAATTGAAAGAAATGCAAAATAAAACAAAAATTTAAGAGAAAGGAGTATTGTTTTAGTTATAGCGCCAGGACACTTATTACAAGTGTTGACGAGGTCTAAGGTATTCGAAAGATTCGGCGGGTTCCTTAGTGGCTTTGCTTAAGGTCATAAGTATTAACTAAAAAGACCAGTAGTGATATTGGAACAAAGAGTTAATACAATTAAGCTTTATTTGCATAGCTTTCAATTCCATATAAAAATATTTAATAAATTGAAGGAGGATTTACTATGTGTGGAATTGTAGGTTACATAGGAACAAAAAAAGCAAGTCCTATTCTTATTAATGGACTTTTAAGATTAGAATATAGAGGTTATGACTCAGCAGGGATAGCAACAATGGAAGATGATAAAATCTCTGTTATGAAAGATAAAGGAAGAGTTAAAAATTTATATAATTTACCAGGAATTGATGATTTAAAAGGAACAATCGGTATTGCTCACACAAGATGGGCAACACATGGAAAACCATCAAAAGAAAACTCTCACCCTCATATTGATAATTCAGAAAGTTTTGCAGTAGTGCATAATGGTATTATTGAAAATTATAATGAATTAAGAAAATTTTTAACAGATAATGGATATAAATTCTATTCAGAAACAGATACTGAAATAGTACCAAATTTAATTCATTACTATTACAGTAAAGATACTTCAAATGATGATATGAAAATATTAAGAGCTGTAAAAAATGCTTGTAAAGACTTAAAAGGAAGTTTTGCATTAGAAATAATTTCAAAATATGATAAAGACCATATGATAGTTTTAAGAAAAGATAGCCCTTTAGTTATAGGAAAAGGTGATGGAGAAAATTATATATCATCTGATATACCAGCAATACTTTCATTTACAAGAGAATTTTATTTATTAAATGATTTAGAATTTGCTGTATTATCTAGAGAAGATATTAAATTCTATGATACAAACTTACAACCTATAGACAAAAAAGTACAAACAATAGAGTGGAACGCAGCAAGTGCAGAAAAAGAAGGTTATGAAGACTATATGTTAAAAGAAATTCACGAACAACCAACAGCAATTCGTGAAACAATAGGTGCAAAATTAGATGTAGGTACAAAATGTTCTTTTGATGAATTAGATTTTACAAAAGAATATTTAAAAGGACTACACAAAATATATTTAGTAGCTTGTGGTACAGCAATGCACGCAGGTCTAGCTGGAAAAAATATGTTAGAAAAACTTTGTAGAGTTCCTACAGAAGTAGATATTGCATCTGAATTTAGATATAGAGATCCAATAATAGATGATAAAACACTTTGTATATTTATCTCACAATCAGGAGAAACAGCAGATACAATAGCAGCTTTAAAACTATCTAGAGAAAAAGGTGCTAAAACTTTAGCAATTAGTAATGTTATAGGAAGCTCAATAACAAGAGAAGCTGATTATTCAATATATACTCACGCAGGACCAGAAATAGCAGTAGCTTCTACAAAAGCATATACATCACAAGTAGTACTTTTAGCAATGCTTGCAATATATTTTGCAGAAACAATGGAAGAATCAGAAGTAGAAGTTTTAAATTTAAAAAAAGAAATTTTAGAGTTACCTAAAAAATTAGAAGAAACTCTAAAATGTGAAGACAGAATAAAAGGTTTTGGTCATAGAATTTACCAAGAAAAAGACGTATTTTTCTTAGGAAGAGGAATTGATGAAACAGTTGCAAGAGAATCAGCATTAAAATTAAAAGAAATATCCTATATACATGCAGACAGTTATCCAGCTGGGGAACTAAAACATGGACCAATTGCCCTAATTGAAAATGGTATTACTGTTATAAGTATAATGACAGACCCAAAACTTGTAGAAAAAACAGTAAGCAATATTCAAGAAGTAATAACAAGAGGAGCCAAAACATTAGTAGTAACAAACCAAGACGTAGATAGCAAAATGTTTGATACAGTAATTCGTATTCCAGAAACAGACCCATTTGTTTCACCAATACTTTCTGTAGTACCACTTCAACTTCTTGCATATTACATTTCAAAAGAAAAAGGTTTAGACGTAGATAAACCAAGAAACCTAGCAAAATCAGTAACAGTCGAATAGGGACGTTTCAAATTGGACATTTTGTCCAATTTGGGACACATCTATAAAAAGCAAGTAGATTTTCTACCTGCTTTTTGTTTTTTATAAGATCTGTCCCGAATGCGACTAAAAGGTCGCAAAAGAAACGTCCCTATCCTATCAAAAGTTTTATTGTTATTAAACATACTACTCCTGGAAGTCCTAGCAAACCAATTAATATACTTGTTAAGAAATTAAGTCCTATATGAAAACCAAAATTTGCACCTATTATATTTATTATAAAAATAACTACTCCACCTAGTATAGAATTTAAAACCAATTTTAAAATCTTTTTTATTGGCACAATAAAAATTCTTCCAAATATAAATATAAAACAAATACAAGCTAAATATGTAATAATATTAATATCCATTTTAAATCACTCCAATAGTTTTTATAGGTTTTATTACTAATTTTTATGATAAAATATGGACAAATATTACCAAAATATTTTCTTATTTATCTAGCTTGCATCTTCTTCAAAACTATATTTTTTATTATTTATTATATCTACTTCTATTCCTTTTATTTTTGCAAGTTTAATTAAGTAATCTAATTTTGCTTGATTTGCTTTTATTTGATAAGTATAATAATCTACTAATTCATCTTCCGCATATTCAAAATTTTTATTGTTTGATTTTAACTCTTCTCTCGTTTTTATAATTGTTTTTATTAATTCTATTTCCTTTTCATATTCTGTTTTTTCTGTTATTTTTTGTTCTCTTCTATATTCTTCTTGCATAATACATCTCCTTAATTTTTAATTTTAACTCTCCATTTCTATTATATTCCAATTAATATGTTTCTATTCATTTAAAATATTAATAGCCTTTTTAACTTTTTTAATTAAATTTTTCTATTATTTTTTATTATTTTCACCAAAATACTTGTTTTTTTCCTCTTTTTATAGGATAATATATATGTATGAATTTATTTAATGAAAGGAATTTTCAGATGAAACTTATAGATAAATTTTTGAAGAAGTTAAATACTGATAGAAACACTTTTGCTACATATATTTTAACATTAGTTACCATATATTTAGCTGTTGACAGATTAGTTGAAATGTTACTTATGATATTTACAGGTGTTTCTTATTCTTATTGGGGACCTATAGCTTATACTTTTGCACTTGCTTGTCCTGTTTTTGCATATTTATTTTCAGGGCAATCAAAGTTTGCAACCTCAAAAGCAAAAAAAGTTACATTATTTTATTTATATGTAATTGGTTTATATATAATAGCAATTTCAATGTTTACTCAATGGCTTAATATGGGAGCTTGGTTACTACTTCTTTCTGTTCCAAACTATGTAGAACTTATTACTGATTTTTCTGATTTAGTAACCCCTGCTATGGTAAGTATCTCTCTTTATTTACCACTTGCTACTGTATTCCCATTATTTAAGAAATTGTTCTTTGGTGTTAACGATAGTAAAGACCAAATCCGTTCTATTTGGGACTATGGTGGAATTAGTTTAGCAGGTAAACCTGAAAATTCAGGACCATACTCTTGTGAAGTTTATTTTGCACATGATAGCGAAACAGGTAAATCTATTACAATTCCTGAAGAATCTAGATTTCAATCATTATTTGTATGTGGTGGTTCTGGTTCTGGTAAAACTTCATTAGTATTTGAACCATTATTTGCAAGAGACTTAGAAAGAAAATACTTCTTTAAGGAAGTTTCTAAAGAAATGGGATATACTGCATTAAAAACAGGTCTTGCTACATTAAATGCTCCATATGAAAATGATTATTTAAATGAAAACTTTAATTTAAATATGTTAGTTCCGATAGATGGAAGAGAAGATTTATATAAAGCTTATATGAAAAAAATGATTTTATCTACTGCTGGTACTGACATAACATATAAAAATAT
>CALYBF010000106.1 GCA_944393755.1 uncultured Clostridia bacterium
AAGTTGGCAATGTCCACTTTTAAAAATATAAAATAAAAAATAATTTTTTTCGTGTCCACTTTCTTGACATAGTACAACATTTTGTTATGATATGTTTGATTTTGTGTGAATTTGTACCAAAATTGTTCTTGATTTTGTGTGAAATACTACTTGAATTATTATTGATTTTGTGATAAAATATAATTGATTTTTATATTAGGAGAAAAAGTTATGAAAAGAAAAGCGTATAATGATATTTTAAAATGGAAGGAAGAAAGCCAAGGAAAAACAGCTCTATTAGTTGAGGGAGCTAGGCGTGTTGGAAAAAGTTATATTGTAGAAGAATTTGCAAAAGAAAATTATAAAAGCTATATCCTAATAGACTTTTCTAAAGTACCAAATCAAGTAAAAGAACTGTTTGATAATTATTTAGATAATTTAGATTATTTATTTATGTACATTTCGAATTATTATGGTGTAAAACTATATGAGCGTAATACATTATTTATATTTGATGAAATACAGTTTTGCCCAAGAGCAAGAGGAGCAATAAAACATCTAGTAGCTGACGGTAGATATGATTATATAGAAACAGGTTCTTTAATTTCAATTAAAAAAAATGTAAAAGATATTCTAATTCCTTCAGAAGAAGAAAAAATTAAAATGCATCCTATGGATTTTGAAGAGTTTTTGTGGGCAATGGGAAATGAGACTTTAATGGATTTTATAAAAGAGTGTTATAAAAATAAAAGGCAAATGGGAGAAGTACTTCATAGAAAAGCAATGGACTATTTCAAAGAATATTTAATTGTTGGAGGTATGCCTCAAGCAATTTTAGAGTATAGAAAATCAAGAGCCTTTGAGAAAACAGATAAGGTAAAAAGAAATATTTTAAAATTATATAGAGAAGACATAAGAAAATATTCTGATGAGTTGAATTTAAAAGTTGAGCAAATATTTGATACAATTCCGTCTGAACTTCAAAAACACGAAAAAAAATTTAATATATCAGATTTAGATGAAAATGCTAGGTATAGGAATTTTCAAGGAGCTTTTTATTGGCTATCAGATGCGTGTTTAATTAATATTGCACATAATACAACAGAACCTAATATTGGACTAGGACAAAGGATAGATAGTAATAGTTTAAAATGTTACTTTTTTGATACAGGTTTATTATTGTCTATGACATTTAATGAAAAAGATATCATAAATGAAGAAATATATAAGAAAATATTATTTAACAAATTATCATTTAACGAAGGTATGATTTTTGAAAATATAGTAGCTCAAATGTTAGTAACAAGCGGTAGAAAATTATATTTCTTTTCAAGAAATGATAGAAATAATTCGTCAGAAACAATGGAAATAGATTTCCTGATTTCTAAAGATAAAGTAACAGCTAAACACAATATAATACCAATAGAAGTTAAATCAGGAAAAAGATATACTTTTTCTTCACTTACAAAGTTACAAAATAAATATAAAGAATATTTAGGAGAAGCAATTGTAATACATACAAAAGACTTAAAAGAGGAAAATGGAATATTGTATCTTCCTATATATATGACCGAACTATTGTAAATAAAAAATATTAAAAGAAGAGGCTTAAATAGAATTTGCCTCTTCTTTTGATATATAACCATATTCAACCATTTTATTTAATACGTGTTCTTGTCTCTTTTTTGCTAAATCTGGGTTAACTGTAGGAGCATAAACAGAAGGAGCATTTGGAACACCAGCTAACATTGTTGCTTCATCTAATGTTAAATCTTTTGGTTCTTTATTATAATATCCCATACTTGCATCATAAATACCATAATAACCTTCACCAAAATAACAAGTGTTAACATATAAAGCTAATATATCATCTTTAGAATAATTTTTTTCGATATCAAATGCAGCAACTATTTCTCCTAATTTTCTAGTAGCTGTTTCATCTTGTGATAAAATAACATTTTTAGCTAGTTGTTGTGTTATTGTACTTCCACCTTCTCGTAATTCAAAGCTTGTAACATTTACCCATATAGCTCTTCCAATAGCTATAAAATCAATAGGACCGTGGTCGTAAAATCTGTGGTCTTCAACAGCAACAACAGCATTTATATAGTTTTTTGGAAGTTCACTAAAAGGTACAAAATGTTCATCATTTTCAATTTCGTCCATACGTGAAATAAGAGGTTTTTCTTTCAAAGCATCTGAATATACACTATATCCAACTATAAAACCAATTAGTCCGGCAAGTAATATTAAAACAAGTAAAATTATAATTATCTTTTTAAATATTTTCAAAAGTATCACCTTCTTTTAAGCTATTATATACTAAAACTTTTTTTTATAAAAGGGCTTTAAGAAAATATTAAGAATACTTTTAATCACTTTTTCTTTGTTTTTGAATAATATAAGAAAAAGGAGGCTAGTATGAAAATTTTATTTACAAAGATGCATGGACTTGGAAATGATTATATTTTTATAGATAGAACTAAAAATAAATACCAATTATTGCAAGAAGAGAAAATACCTAAAGTTGTAAGATATTTAAGTAAAGAACATTTTGGTATTGGTTCTGATGGAGTTATTTTCATAGAAAATAGTTTAATTGCAGATTTTAAAATGAGAATATTTAATAAAGATGGAACAGAAGCGGAAATGTGTGGAAATGGAATTAGATGTTTTGCAAAATACATATATGATAATAAAATGACATTAAAAAATAAAATTACTGTAGAAACTTTATGTGGTATAAAAGAAGTAGATTTTATAGAAAATAGTAAAGGTATTGTAGAAGAATATAGAGTAAATATGGGGGTTGGAAAATTCCAAGAAGTAGTTAAATTAAATATTTTAAATCAGATTTTTTATATAAATAAAGTAGATATGGGAAACCCACATGCAATAATATTTGTTAGAGATGTTAGTAAAATAAATATAGAAAAATATGGACCTTTAATTGAGAACAATAAAATATTTCCAAATAAAACGAACGTAGAATTTGTGCAGATTTTAGATAGAAATTTAATAAAAGTAAGAGTATGGGAGAGAGGCTCTTACGAAACTTATGCTTGTGGTACAGGTGCATCAGCTTCTGTTGTTACAGGAAAGTACCAAAAACTTTGTGATAAAGATGTAAAAGTTTTATTAAAAGGAGGAGAGTTATATATTAATATTGATGAAAATACAAACAATGTTTATATGCAAGGAATTGCAACTAAAGTATTTGACGGGATAATAGAAATATAAAAAAAGAATTAAATGCTACCACACATTTAATTCTTTTTTATCAATCTCATGAACTTAAATAACTAATTAATGTTTTTCTTTTAACATTTCATCTATTATATCTTTAATTACAATACGTTCATTATAAGGATGTTTAACACCCATATATTCAATATATAAATCATTTCCAAGACCAGGAAGAACTAAAATATCATCTTTATTCATCATATGAATAGCATATCTAATTGCTTCTGTTCTGTTAATTATAATTTTATATTTTCCACCTGTCTTTTTTAAACCAACTTCTATTTCTTTTGCTATTTGCATAGGGTCTTCAGTTCTTGCTTGGTCGCAAGTAAGAATAGTAAAATCTGCTAATCTTCCAGAAATTTCGCCCATAATAGGACGTTTCTTTTTGTCTCTATCTCCACCAACTCCCCAAGTACAAATGACTCTACCTTTTGTATAAGGTTTTACAGTTTTTAAAATAGACTCTAAACTTGCTGGAGTGTGTGCATAATCTATCATAATTTTATAACCTAATTTATTAGGAACCATTTCACTTCTACCAAATACAGAAATATGACTTAATGCTTTTTTAATATTCTCATATGAAACATCAAAATATCTGCTAACAGCAATTGCCCCTAAAGCATTATATCCCATATACTTTCCAGGGATAGAAACTTCAATTTCTTTTTCATAATCAGATGTTACTAATGTAAAAGAAACAGAAGAATTAGAATATTTAAAATCTTTTGCCATAATATCTGCTTTGTTTTCTACACCAAATGTTATTAGATTTTTATCTTTTAATAAATTTGGTACTCTTGCTGTATATTCATTGTCTAAATTAATAACACAAGTAGGAGACATTTTTAGTAATGAAAGTTTAGCTTGGAAATAGTCTTCCATTGTTGGGTGTTCTTTTGGACTTATATGGTCTTCACTTAAATTAGTAAATAAAGTAATATCAAAATCACAGCCAACTACTCTATCTAATTTCATAGCTTGTGAAGATACTTCTAAAACAACTATCTCTACATTATTTCTAACCATTAAATCAAGCATTTGTTGTATTTCATAGCTTTCACCAGTTGTTCTATCATTTATTTTTACTTGTTTATCACCAATTAATGTTTCAATACTTCCAATTAAACCAACTTTATATCCGTGTTCTTCTAAAATACCTTTTATCATATAAGTAGAAGTTGTTTTTCCTTTAGTACCGGTAACACCTATTAATTTTAGTTTTTTAGAAGGGTTATCATATAAATTACAACTACTAATTGCTAAATTTTTTCTAATATTATCTAATTTAATAAATGTAATATTATCATAATTTAGAGAATTTAAATCTACATCTTTTTCTACAACAACAGCAGTTGCACCATTGTTTATTGCACTTTCTATAAAATCAGTTCCTTTTAATACATAACCTGTAATTGCAAAAAACAAACCGTTTTCTTTTATTAACCTAGAATCTGATGATATATTTGTTATATCTAATTCTAAATTTCCTTTTGTTTCTAAAATTTCAATATTTTTTAAAACTTCTTTTAATTTCATAATTTGCCTCCAAAATTTTCTAAAAGTATTATACTTTAGAGATTGAGTGTTGTCAAATAAAACCAAAATGAAAATTAAAAAGTAAAAAAATAAAAATTTGGAAAATGAAAAAAAGTATTGAAAGTTTTTAATTTTTTTGTTATTATAAAATTAGAGTAAAAGGAGATGAATTTTATGCTAAAGAAAAAGATTTTATTTATTTTTATAATTTTAGTATTTTTAATATGTTCAACTTGTTATGCAGCTAGCGTACCAATTACAAAAGAAAACTTGAGTCAATCTTTTCAAGATGTTATATCATCAGGAGTGATTTCTACAGATGAAGAAGATAATATAATAGGTGCAGAAGTACAAGATAATACGATAATTATTAATACAAATAGTGGACCTATAAATATAAAATATAGTTTAGAAGATAAGCCAACAT
>CALYBF010000107.1 GCA_944393755.1 uncultured Clostridia bacterium
ATAACAATTAATAAAGTTTCAACACTAGCAGGTTTACCACATACAACATTATTAACATTTATGAATAACCAAGCACACGATCCAAGAATTTCTACTTTATTACATATATGTGAAGCTTTTAATATGACTTTATCAGAATTTTTTGATGATACTTTATTTTTAGATATAAAAGATGAATAATGTACAATTAAGTCATTTTCAGAAAAAACAATATTTTTTAATGTCAAAATATTGTTTTTTTTGTTTTTTAATGTATAATAAAGTTGTGATTATTTTTAATATACTATATAAGGAGCTTAAAAATGGAAAAAAAGATGTTTAAATTAACAAACCCTCAAGAGTCAATTTGGCTAATTAATAAATTTTATGAAAATACTAGCATTTCTAACCTTAGTGGTACATTGATTATGCACAAAAAAGTAAATTTTGATATATTGACAAAAGCAATAAATATATTTATTGAAAAAAATGATGCAATGAGAATATGTTTTGAATTAAAAGACGGAAAACCTTTACAATATGTTTCTGAATATACTTATCAAGAATTTCCCCTTTATTTATTACACACAAAAAAAGAGCTTCCAATTTTGGAAAAAAGCTTTACAAAAACAAATTTCAATATATTTAATTCGTGCTTATATAATTTTAGATTAATAAAATTAAAAAACGGACAAGGTGGCTTTAATATTACAATCCATCATCTTATTTCTGATGCTTGGAGTATGAGCCTTGTTGCCAATCAAATAGTCGATATTTATTCAAATTTACTAAAAAATGAAAAATTTGATATTGAAAAGAAGCCTTCTTATTTAGAATATATAGAAAATGAAGAAAAATATTTTTCATCTTCAAAATGTGAAAATGACCGTAAATTCTGGGAAGACAATTTTGATACTTGCCCTTCTCTTGTTTCATTATGTCCAAAAAACACAACATCATCAAGTCCGATAGCTACAAGAAAAATATTTTCATTAAACAACAGTAAGAAAATTATGGAATTCTGTAAAAAGAACAATATATCTGTTTTTACATTTTTAATAACTATATATTCTATATATTTACATAGAATATCTGGAAATAATGAAATTATAATAGGCTCACCTATTTTAAATAGAAATGGTAAAAAAGAAAAAGAAACATTTGGTCTTTTTATTAATACATTACCTTTAAAAATACAAATAGATGATGAATTAAACTTTGTAGAACTAGCACAAACTGTATATAAGAACCAATTCTCTGTTTTAAGACATCACAAATATCCTTATTACAAAATGTTAGACTTTATAAAGGAAAAATATAATATTAGTACAGGCTTATTTGATATGGTAATTTCATATCAAAATGCACGTGATAATTCTAAAACATCTGAAATAGAATATTCAACTAATTGGCCTTTTAATGGATATGTTTCTAATAATTTAGATATTCATATTTATGATATGGACGATACAGGTATTTTAAAAATCTTTTATGATTATAGAAATGATTTATTTACAGAAGAAGATATTACAGATATTCATACAAGAATATTGTTTATAATAGACCAAATAATAAACACTCCAAATATATCATTAAAAGATTTAGAAATAATTACAAAAAAAGAAAAAAATGATTTATTATATTCTTTTAATAAAACTAAATTTAATTATAATAAAAATAAGACTATTATTGAATTGTTTGAAAAACAAGTAAAACAAACACCAAATAAAATAGCCGTTGCTTTTGGTGATTCTACTTTAACATATAAAGAACTAAACCAAAAAGCTAATAAATTAGCACATTTTTTAAGGGAAAACTATGAAATTTCAAGAAATACTTTTATAGGTATTATGTTAAAACGTTCTTTAAATATGGCCGTAGGTCTTTTAGCAATTATAAAATCTGGAGGAGCATATGTACCAATTGACCCAGATTACCCAGAAGAAAGAATCTCGTATATGTTAGAAGATTCTGGTGCTAAAATTCTTTTAGTAGATAATAATACATCTAATATATATAATCAAAAAGAAATTACACAAATTAATTTAGATGATAATTCTTATCTAAATTGTTCTTCTAATAATTTAAATATAATTAATAAATCTGAAGATTTATTATATACAATATATACTTCTGGCTCTACAGGAAAACCTAAAGGTGTAATGCTTACACATAAAAACGTTCACAATTATATATGTGGCTTAAAAAATGTGATTGACTTTTCTCACAAAAAGGTTATTGTATCAGTTACAACAATTTGTTTTGACATCTTTGTTACTGAATTCTGGGGTGGTTTATTAAGTGGTATGACAGTTGTAATTGCAAATGAACAAGAGCAGAATATAGCCTTTGATTTGTGTAAATTGTGTAAGAAATATAATGTAAATATAATACAAACTACACCATCTAGATTTAATATTTTATTAGAAGAAGATTCTTCATTTTTAGAAAATATTTCTGATTTATTAGTTGGTGGAGAAGCTTTACCTAAAAATCTATTGTTAGAACTAAATAAATTCCCTAACTTAAAAATCTTTAATATGTATGGACCTACAGAAACTACAGTATGGTCAACAATTAAGGAAAACCCTTCACCTGATAATATTACAATTGGTAAACCAATTGCTAATACTCAAGTTTATATATTAGACGATAATTATAATTTATTACCACCTAATATTCCAGGAAACTTATATATTGGTGGAGATGGTGTTTCAAAAGGATATCACAATAGACCCGACTTAAATGAATCTGTTTTTATTAAATCTCCTTTTAATAATAATTTATTATATAACACTAAAGACCTTGCATATATACAAAAAGATGGAGAAATTGTTCATTTAGGTAGAAGCGATTTTCAAGTTAAAGTTCATGGATTTAGAATTGAATTAGGAGAAATAGAAAATGCAATTATAAAATATCCAGAAATAAGTAATGCTGTTGTATTATTACAAAATGATTGTTTAAATGCATTTATAGTATCAAATAAATCTATAGACAAAAACAAGCTATTAGCACATCTTATGAATTGCTTGCCACATTATATGATACCTAAAAACATAGAACAAATTGAAGCAATTCCATTAACACCTAATGGAAAAGTTGATAGAAAAAATAAGATATTTAATAAAATTACAAAAATAAAAACATCAAAAATTGCTCCAAGAAATAAAACAGAAGAATTATTATACAAAGCAATTAAAGACACTTTAAATTTAGAAGTAGGTGTAACTGATAACTTATTTGAATATGGGGTAGACTCTCTTATGATTATAAAATTAGTTAGTGCTCTATATTTTTACAATATAAATATAGGTGTGCAAGATTTTTATGATAACCCTTCAATAGAAAAGCTATCTCAAAAAATCAAATCTGAAAAATCTAGTACAACTACTAAAAATTCTAATCATATTGAAAATATTTCTAAAATACAAAAAACATTAAAAGAAAATATAAACAACAAACACAAAAATATACTTTTAACTGGTGTTACTGGTTTTTTAGGCATACACGTATTAGACAAGCTTCTTTCACTAACTAAAAGCAATATATATTGCTTGATGAGAGGTAAAGATGGAAAGTCTATAAACCAAAGATTATTAGATAGATTAGACTACTATTTTCCTAAAAAGTATAATGAACTTATTGATAAAAGAATTTTTATAATAGATTCAGATATTACAGATAAAAATTTTGGCCTAAAAGAAGAACAATATTCTGATTTAGGTAAAAAAATATCTTGTGTAATACATTGTGCAGCAGATGTAAGACATTATGGGGATTATAATTTGTCAGAAAAAATTAATGTGCACGCAACTAAAAATATAATCGACTTTTGCTTAAACTTTAATATCATAATGAACCATATTTCAACACTAACAGTTTCTGGTTATGGTTTAGTTAAAGTAAATTATGATGGTATTTTTGACGAAGATAAATTTTATATAAATCAAAACTTTAATGATAATATTTATGTTAAAACTAAATTTTTAGCAGAAGAAGAAATTTTTAATGCAAGTAAAAATGGTTTAATTGCAAATATTTATAGAATTGGTAACCTAACAAACCGTTTTTCTGATTATAAATTCCAATTTAACTCTTATGAAAATGCTTTTATAAATAAATTAAGAGCAATTAAAGAATTAAAGATGTTACCAGAAAGTTTTAAAGATTATAAATTAGAATTAACACCTGTTGACCTATGTGCAGAATCTATTGTGAGATTATCTATATTTAATGGTATTAAATATAATATTAATATATATCATTTATTTGATGAAAATTATGTATCTATGAAATTAATTGCTGACATTTTCAAAAATGAAAATATTAATATAGAATATGTTTCAAATAAAGTTTTTGAAGAAAAACTTGCTAATAACTTCTCATCAATAAATGTATTACCTGAATTTTTTGACCAATTAGAACTAAAAATTGGTAATAATAATTCAAAATTTGATTTTTCAAATGTGAAAACAAGTAAAGTATTATCAAAATTAGATTTTAAATGGCCAGAAATTACAAAAGATTATTTAGAATTTATTATAAGGAGATTATAAGAAATGAAAAATTTACTAAAAAAAGTTCCTATTAATATGCAATTAACTTTTGCCTGTATTTTTTGTACATTAATTGTTGCATTGATATATTATCCTTTAGTACCAATTTTGCTTAATTATCCACCTGACTCAATTAATACACCTTTCCAAATAGAAGTAAATTACTTTTATTATACAACTCAATATATTGCTATAGTTTGTTTTGTTGTTTTAGCTGTTTTAATAACTCTTCCTTTTATATTTAAAAAAACTAATAAACTTTCAAAAGTTGATAAAATTGATAAGAATAACATTTCAAGCAAAACTTTAAAAGATATAAAATCTTGTTTTAACATACCTATATTTATTTTACTAGCTTTTACAATTTTTCCACCAATATTAATTTTTATTGGTTTACTTTTATTAAAACAAGAATTAGTATTTTCTATTAAAGTAACTGCAATATTATTTTCAATGTGTGTTCTTTTAGGTTTGTTAATTTATACATTTACTAGAATATTATTCGAAAATGTACTGAAAAAAATGAATTTAACAGACCACACATATGGAATAAGATTTAATTTAAGAAATAAAATATTAATACAATTATTATCACTTTTATTATTTACTG
>CALYBF010000108.1 GCA_944393755.1 uncultured Clostridia bacterium
TAGCATTGTTGGTGCTAAGTCTGCTAATTTTCCATTTTCTTTAAGTTTTACATTTTTATTACTTGTTACTAATATTAATGGTACAGGGTTTGTTGTATGTGCTGTATGTGGTTCTCCTGTTTTATAATCTATCATTTGTTCTGCATTTCCGTGGTCTGCTGTAATTATTAGATTTCCTTGTTTTTCTTCTACTAATTTTACAACTTTACCAACACATTTATCTACCGCTTCTACCGCTTTTATTGCTGCTGGTAAACTTCCTGTATGCCCTACCATATCTGTATTTGCATAATTTAATATTATGCTATCATATTTGTCTTCATTTATTGCTTCTAATACTTTATCTGTAACTTCATAAGCACTCATTTCAGGTTTTAAATCATATGTTTCTACTTTTGGAGATGGTACTAATATTCTATCTTCACCAGGATATTGTTTCTCTTCTCCACCATTAAAGAAAAATGTTACATGTGCATATTTTTCTGTTTCTGCAATTCTAAGTTGTGTATATCCTAATTTACTTATATATTCTCCAAATGTATTTTTTAATTGTTCTTTTTCAAATGCTATGTGAACATTTGGCATTGTTTCATCATAGCTTGTAAAACATACAAAGTATAAATTCAAATCTTTTTTTGTTTCAAATTCATTAAATTCAGGATCTACTAATGCTCTTGTTATTTGTCTTGCTCTATCTGGTCTAAAGTTAAAGAATATTACAGAATCATTTTTTTCAATCTTTGCTACTGGTGTATCACCATTACAAATTACTGTTGGTTCTACAAATTCATCAAATACTTCTTTTTGATATGAATCTTCTATAGCACCTATTGCAGAACCTGCTTTATTTCCTTCACCATTTACTAATGCATCATATGATTTTTTAACTCTTTCCCATCTTTTATCTCTATCCATACTATAAAATCTACCAGATATAGTTGCTATTTTACCTATTCCTTTTTCTTTCATTTTATCTTGTAATTTCATAATATAGCTTTCTCCAGATGCTGGTGGTGTATCTCTTCCATCTAAAAAGCAATGTATATACACATCTTCAAAATCTCTTCTTTTTGCCATTTCAAGTAAGCCATATAAATGCCTAATATGACTATGAACTCCACCATCTGATAATAAGCCCATTATGTGTAATTTTGAGTTATTTTTCTTACAATTATCTATTGCTGAGATAAATTCTTGGTTTGTAAAGAAATCTCCTTCTTCAATTGATTTTGTTATTCTTGTTAATTCTTGATATACAATTCTTCCTGCACCTATATTTGTATGTCCTACTTCTGAATTACCCATTTGCCCTTCTGGAAGTCCTACTGCTAAGCCACTTGTTCTAATATCTGTATTTGGATATTTTTTCATAAGTTTATCTATATTAGGTGTTTTAGCAAGTTTTATTGCATTTCCATCCTTGTTAGAATTATCTCCAAAACCATCTAATATCATTAGCATTGTTAATTTATCTTTCATTTTTTTACCATCCTTTTTATTTGTCATAATTTACTATTTTACTAAATTCTTCGGCTTTTAAGCTAGCTCCACCTACTAAGCCACCGTCTATATCTGACATATTAAATAATTCTTTTGCGTTACTTGATTTTACGCTTCCACCATATTGTATTATAACTTTAGAAGATGTTTCTTCTCCATATATTTCAGATATTTTATTTCTTATTTCTTTTATTGCATTGTTTGCATCTTCGCTTGTTGCTGTTTTTCCTGTTCCTATTGCCCATATTGGTTCATATGCTATTATTGTATTTTCTACTTGTTCATTGCTTAAACCTTCTAGCGCAAGTTCTGTTTGTTTAGTAATTACATCTACTGCTTTTCCAGCTTCTCTTTGTTCTAATGTTTCACCAACACATACTATAGGTTTTAAACCATATTTAAATGCTGATTTTATTTTTTTATTTACAGTTTCATCTGTTTCTGCAAAATATTGTCTTCTTTCTGAGTGTCCTATTATTACATATTCTACATTTATAGATTTTAACATTTTACCAGAAACTTCTCCTGTATATGCACCTGATTCTTCAAAATGCATATTTTGTGCTCCTATTTTTATATTTGTGTTTTGTGCTGTTAAAAGTGCATAAAATAAATCTATATATGGAACACATAATATCACTTCATTTTTAGTGTCTTTTACAAGTGGTGTAAGTTCATTTATCATTTCTATTGCTTCTCCTGGAAGCATATTCATTTTCCAGTTTCCTGCTATTACTTTTCTTCTCATAACAATTCCTTCTTTCTTACTTTTTATATAATTATTTATCTTGTAAGCATTCTATTCCTGGTAATTTTTTACCCTCTAAGAATTCTAGAGATGCTCCACCACCTGTTGATATATGAGTCATCTTATCTTCTAGCCCTGCTTTTCTTACTGCTGCTGCTGAGTCTCCACCACCTATTATTGTTGTTGCATCTTTTAATTCTGATAATACTTTTGCTATTGCATTTGTTCCTTTTGCAAATTGATCAAATTCAAATAGTCCTAGTGGTCCGTTCCATACTACTGTCTTTGCTCTCCTTAATTCTTCAGAATACATTTCCATTGTTTTTTCTCCTATATCAAAACCTTCCCACTCATCTGGAATATCTGTCCATGCAACTGTTTTACTTTCTGTATCTGGCTTAAATTCTTTTCCTACTCTTGTATCTACTGGAAGCATTAATTTAACACCTTTTGCTTTTGCTTTTTCCATTAAGCTTAATGCTAAATCTAATTTATCTTCTTCACAAATTGAATTTCCAACACCATATCCTTGTGCTTTGAAAAATGTATAAGCCATACCGCCACCTATCATTAATGTATCTACTTTTTCTAATAAACTATCTATTACTCCTATTTTATCAGACACTTTTGCACCACCTAAGATTGCCATAAATGGTCTTTGAGGATTATTCAAAGCATCTCCTAAGAATTTTAATTCTTTTTCAATTAAGAAACCTGATACTGCTGGTAAATATGATGCAACTCCTACTGTTGATGCGTGTGCTCTATGTGCTGCTCCAAATGCATCATTTACATATACTTCTGCCATACTAGCCAAAGTTTTACTAAATTCTGGATCATTGTCTGTTTCTTCTCTATGGAATCTTACATTTTCTAATAATAAGATTTCTCCTTCTTTTAAGTTTGCTGCTTTTGTTTTTGCGTCTTCACCTATTACGTCTTTTGCCATTATTACTTGTTTATCTAATAATTTTGATAATTCTACAGCTACTGGTTCTAAAGAAAATTCTTTTTTGAATTCTCCTTTTGGTCTTCCTAAGTGTGAACACAAAATAATACTGCAATTATTTTCTAGTAAATACTTAATTGTTGGTAATGCAGCTACTATTCTTGTATTATCTGTTATATTTCTGTTTTCATCTAATGGTACATTAAAGTCGCATCTAACTAAAACTTTTTTTCCTTTCAAATCAATGTCTCTTACTGTTTTCTTACTCATTTTAAAATTCCTCCCTTTTTTATTTCTATTAGTTTGCACAATTTTCCTTATTTTATAAGACAAACCTATTTTATAACAAAAAAGAACACTTTTCAAGTGTTCTTTTACATTTTTTGTATTATTTTTTATATATTAGCTTCTGCTAGCAATATAGCAAGCAAGATCTACTAATTTATTTGAATATCCCCACTCATTATCATACCAAGAAACTAATTTAACAAATGTATCTGTTAGCATAATTCCTGCTTTTGCATCAAAGATAGAAGTATGAGGATCACTTATAAAGTCTGAAGATACAACGTCTTCATCTGTATATCCTAATATTCCTTTTAGTTCTCCTTCAGATGCTTTCTTAACTGCTGCACATATTTCTTCATATGTTGTTGGTTTAGCTAAATTACAAGTTAAATCAACTACTGAAACATCAACTGTTGGTACTCTTAAAGACATACCTGTTAATTTTCCATTTAACTCTGGAATAACTTTTCCAACTGCTTTAGCAGCTCCTGTTGAAGAAGGTATAATATTTGCAGATGCTGCACGTCCACCTCTCCAATCTTTTTTAGAAGCTCCGTCAACTGTTTTTTGTGTAGCTGTTGTACTATGAACTGTTGTCATTAAACCTTCTGTAATTCCGAAATTATCATTAATAACTTTAGCAAGTGGTGCTAAACAGTTTGTTGTACAAGAAGCATTTGATACAATATTCATACTTGGGTCATATGTTTCATTATTAACACCCATAACAAACATTGGAGCATCTTTTGAAGGTGCACTAATTATAACTTTTTTAGCTCCTGCATCTAAGTGTGCTTGTGCTTTTTCCATAGTTGTAAATACACCTGAACATTCTAACACATATTCTACTCCTAAATCTTTCCAAGGAATATTGTGTGGATCCATTTCATTAAATACTTTTATTACATTTCCATTTACTACTAGATTTCCTTCTTTTTCTTCTATAGTTCCGTTAAATCTTCCGTGAACTGTATCATATTTTGTCATATAAGCCATATAATCTGCTGCAATAAATGGGTCATTTACTGCTACTACTTCAACTCCTTCTTTTGCAAGTGCTGCTTGGAAAGATAATTTTCCTATTCTTCCAAAACCATTAATTCCTACTTTAACTGACATAATAAATTCCTCCCTTAAAAATTTTATTACCTTATCTTAGGCATTTTCTATTTTATACCAAAAAATACTACTTTGCAAGTAGTATTTTTAAACTTTTAATATATAATTTTAAAAGTAGGTACTAAAATTTAAAATTTTCCAGACTCATTTCTAACTTCACTTTCATAAACTTCTATTACATCCTTTATATAAAAAAGGAAGAAGACTCTCATAAAAGAATCTCCTTCCCACTAGATTCAGTTGCATCTAGTTTTGGTCAAGTCTATTACATTTTCATTAGGTGTACCTTTTTGTTGGATGGTGTCATTCCAACTATCTGGCGTTCCGCAGCTGTCCCAGGTACCTTGATGGTAGCTGCTTTCACAAGTTTCACATATTCCTTGATTCTTTTTCCTTCTTTCATGAACCTCTCAGCATCCTTTGGCTTATAAACAACACATACACTACTTGCACTAAACAAATCCATAAAGAACTCTTTAAGTTTTTCCTCTACAGCCATTTGAGTAGTG
>CALYBF010000109.1 GCA_944393755.1 uncultured Clostridia bacterium
TAAAACAAAGTGCTGATAACATAAATGCACCCCCCTATCTAATAACTATTTCCATTATATGTAAAAAAAATGTAAAAGTGCCTGACCATAAAAATTATTATTTTAAGAATTTTTTTATATTTTTTAAATAATATTTAAAGAGGTGTTTTTATGGCATTTTTATTAAATTGTATAAAAGGAATATTCATTGGAAGTGGTGCAATACTTCCTGGCATTAGTAGTGGTGTTATTTGTATTGTTTTGGGTTTATATGAAAAACTTTTAGATAGTCTATTAAACTTTTTTAAAGATATTAAAAAAAATTTTAAATTTTTATTTCCTATTATATTAGGAATTGGAATTGGTGTTTTAATTTTCAGTAATTTTTTAAATTATTTTTTAACTACATATCCATTACAAACAAAATCTATTTTTATAGGTTTAATTTTAGGTAGTATACCTTCTTTATTTAAAAAAACAAATACAGATACTTATTTAAAAAAGAGTGATTTTCTATTTCTTTTATTTTCTTTTTTAATTGGTATTTTTTTAGTTGTTTTAGAAAAATATATTCCAGATAATTTTTCTAATTCTTTTAGCTTTTTATATTTATTTATATCAGGTTTTCTAATGTCTATTGGCGTTGTTATTCCTGGTATTAGTAATACAATTATTTTAATCCTCCTTGGTGTTTATAATATTTATTTAAGTTCTCTTTCTAATATATATTTACCTATTCTTATTCCTATGGGGCTAGGGCTTCTTTTAGGTTGTCTTGTTTTTATGAAATTAACTAATTTTTTATTAAAGAATTTCCATACTAAAACTTTCTTTTCTATTATTGGTTTTTCTTTAGGCTCTATTTTTGTGCTTATTCCTAATATTTCTTCTTTTTTAAGCTTTAGTATTTTCTTTCTTTCTATTTTACTTGGGTTTGCAATTTTTTCTTTATTTAATAAGGAAAATTCATTAGTTAATAAATTATAATTTTGAAAAAAATTACTTTTTATAATATCAAAAATGAGACAAAAAATGGGTGTCCCATATTGTCTCATTTTTTTCTTCTTATTATAAAGTCTTTTTCACATTTTATAGGTAATTGTATTTTTACTTTTTGTCCTTTTACTCCAGGACTTATTTCTGTTATTTCTTCATTTGTTTCATAATCATATAATTTTTCTATTTTGAACTTATATGGTTCTATTTCATTTGGTATAATTATTTCTAATTCATCTCCTACTGATAATTTATTTTTTATTTCGATTGTAGAAATTTCATTATTATATTCTACAACTTTTCCGCCAAATTCATAGTTTTCATTATACTGCCTTCCACCATATTCTTGTATATCTTTATTATTTCTGTCATTAAAATAAAATGTTGTTAAACCTCTTGTTTTTACTTTTTCTAGTTCATTTAAATATTTTGTATAATCATAGTTTTTTGGATCTTTTATATAATCATCAATTGCATTTCTATATGCATTTATCACGCTTGCTAAATAATATTCTGTTTTTAGTCTTCCTTCTATTTTTAAACTATCTACTCCCATATCTATTATTTCTGGTAATTCTTTTATTAAACACAAGTCTTTAGAAGAAAATATACTTGTTCCATATTTATCTATTTCTATTGGCATTAATTCTCCTGGATTATTTTTTTCTTCTGCATATAAATTATATGACCATCTACAACTTTGTGCACAGTCTCCTAAATTTGCACTCCTACAAGATAAGAAATCACTTAAAAAACATCTTCCAGAAAATGCAAAACATATTGCTCCGTGTATAAATATTTCTACTTCCATATCTTCTGGCTTATTTTGCATTATGTATTTTAATTGTTCTTTATTCATTTCTCTTGCCATTATCATTCTCTTGCAACCATTTTTGTACCAAAAGTTTGCAGAATGAAGGCTTATTATATTACTTTGTGTACTTACATTAATTGGTACACTTGGTGAATATTGTTTTAATACGTCTATTACTCCACCGTCTGCTGCAATTATTCCGTCTGGTTTTAATTCTTCTAATTTTTTTGCCATTTCGATTATTTCAGGATATTTTTCGTCCCAAGCAAATATATTAAGTGTTACATACACTTTTTTTCCTATGCTATGTGCATATTTTATTGTTTTTTCTAAATCATCATCTTTCATATCTGCTCTTGTTCTTAATGATAATTCAGATGTTCCACAATACACAGCATCTGCCCCATACATAAATGCTATTTTTGCTTTTTCATATGAACCTGCTGGTGCTAATAATTCTGGTTTTTTCATTTATATTCTCCTATCTTTTCTTTTTTTTTACTTTACATATTATATATTAACATATTTTTTAATTTTTTTCAAAATTCTTACCAAAATTATATATTTTTTCATATTATGTAAAGAGAGATTGTATCTCTAGAAAGGAGTTTCTTATGAATAAATATATTAATAGTTTAAGTAAGATTTTAATTATTTTTTTACTTAGCTTATTTCTATTTGGAAATCTTTTCATTACTACTTTTGCATTTGGACCTTCTAGCTCTACTATTTATCAAGGAATAGATGTAAGTTCTTGGCAAAGAAACATTGATTTTAGAGCTGTTAAAAATTCAGGTATTGATATTGTTTATATTAAATCTAGTGAAGGTAGTAGTTATATAGATCCATATTTTGAGCAAAATTATAGAAATGCTAAGGAAAATGGTTTAAAAGTAGGTTTTTATCATTATGTAACTGCAAGAAGTGTAGAACAAGCAAGAATTCAAGCTAATTTTTTTGCACGTGTTATTTCTGGTAAACAACCTGACTGTAAGTTAGCTATGGACTTTGAGTCTTTTGGCAATCTATCAGTTACAGAAATTAACGAAATTTCTAAAGTTTTTTTAGAAACCTTAATAAATGCTACAAGAAAAGAAGTTGTAATTTATAGCAATAGTTATTCTGCTAGAACTATTTTTAGCTCTGAACTTGCAATTTATCCTCTTTGGGTTGCAAATTATGGTGTATCAGAACCTCGGTGGAAATGATAAATGGTCTACGTGGGTTGGTTGGCAATATACAAGTACTGGCAGGGTTTCTGGTATTTCTGGAAATGTAGATAGAGATAGGTTTACTGATGGTATTTTACTTTCTAGCACAGAACCAATTCCTACACCAGAAGTACCAGAACAGCCTGAAGAAAACACTACTATTACTTATACGGTGAAACCTGGTGATACCTTAAGTAAAATTGCAAGAAAATACGGAACAACTGTAAGTAATATTGTTTCTTTAAACCCTGGTATTAAAAACCCTAATTTAATATATCCAGGAGAAGTATTTACAATTAGACAAAATAGTAATACCAATACAAACGAAAACACAAATTCTACTATATATACAGTAGTTAGAGGTGATACTTTATCAGAAATAGCTTTAAAATATGATACGACTGTATCTAATTTAGTTAAACTAAATAATATTAGTAACCCTAACTTAATTTATCCTGGACAAAAAATCATTATCTACAATAATGTGAATTTACCTAATGAGTGTGGAAAAACTTTTTATACCATAAAACGTGGTGATACTTTAACTAAAATTGCAAATGAATTTGATACAACTATATCTGAAATTGTGAGCTTAAACAATATTAAAAATGCAAATCTTATTTATGCGGGCGAAACTATTAGAGTTCCCAACTGTAGAAAATAGACATAGAAATAATTTTCTATGTCTATTTTTAAGAACAATAGCCACAAAGAATAGATTCTAAACCTATTTCTAAATCTATTATACCATTTTTATAATTAACATCTAAATCTCGTAGTTCTTGTAAAATTATTCTTAATTCTTTTTCTGTAAAATATCCTGCTTGCATTTTATATTTATTAACTAAAAAAGTCTGATTAGGTTTCAAATTTAGTGAGGTTACTATATCTTTATTATATCTAGTAGCCAACTTTAAAAAATATAATTTCTTAAAATGATTGTAAAGCATAATTAATATTCTTTGTATAGGTTCTTTATTGTAAATCAAATTTTTTAATACTTCTATAGCTTTAGCAGTTTTCTTTTGTCCTAAATTATCTGTTAAATCAAATATAATTGCTTCTAATTTTTTTATTGTTAAACAATCAATATCTTCTTTTTTTATAGTTCCATCATTTCCAGCATATTCAATAAGTTTTCTTATCTCATTAATTACATCCTGCATATTAGTTCCACATATTTCAATAAAATATTTTAGTGTATTATTATCTATATTTACTCCATATGCATTGCAAATAGCTTTAACTCTTTGCTCTACTTGTAGAGGTTTTAAATAATCAAATTTACAAACCGTTCCTTGTTTTTCTAATGTTTTAAATAATTTTAATCTGCTGTCTACCTCTTCTTCTATAAAAACTATTACAACACTTTCATTTATTAATTTTATGTTATCATTTATATAATCATTTAATTTTTCCTTAAAATCGCTAATTTCTTTATTCTTTCTTTTTCCTTCTGCTTTAAAAAGACCTGTATTTCTTGCAATTATAAGTTTTTTTTCATAACCAAATGCAGGTGTTTCTATATCTGAAATAAGTTCTTTAATATTTGTTTCATCAATTAAAACATAGTTTATACCTTTTATGGTTTCACCAAATAATTTTTTTATTTTGTTTAAATTGCTTTCTAATAAAAATAATTCTTCTCCATATAAAAGATATATACTATTTAATTTTCCCTGTTTTAATTCTTTTTCTAAATTATCAATACTAATCATTTTACATCTACTATCCTATTACTTTTGGTTTATTATTTCCTTTTGTTAATTTCAATAAATAATTTAATACTTCTTTACAATTTTCATCCGTTATTTTACTAATACATCTCTCAAAACAAGAAGCATCTAATCCATATGCTGATGCTTGGAGAATAAATTCTAATTGGTCTAAATTTTTAACAAACTTTGCTTCTTCTGTTTTATT
>CALYBF010000110.1 GCA_944393755.1 uncultured Clostridia bacterium
TTAATATTTTCTATATATTCATCTGAAAGTTTTATTGCAACTAAATCTGGGTCTGGGAAATATCTATAATCTTGTGCATCTTCTTTATCTCTCATTGAAAATGTTTTTCCTGATACTTCATCCCACCTTAAAGTTTCTTGTTCTATTTTTCCTCCATTATCTATTACATCTACTTGTCTATCAATTTCATATTCAATAGCTCTTGTAATACTTCTAAAAGAGTTCATATTTTTCATTTCAGTACGTGTTCCAAACTCTTTTGCACCTTTTTTCCTAATAGATACGTTAACATCTGCTCTTAAAGAACCTTCTTGCATTTTACAGTCTGATACTTCTATATATTCTAATATTGATTTCAATTTTCTTAAATATAAATCAACTTCTTCTGAACTTCTTAAATCTGGTTCTGATACTATTTCTATTAATGGAACTCCTGCTCTATTTAAATCTACTAAACTTCCTCTTCCAAAATCATCATGATTTAACTTTCCTGCATCTTCTTCTATGTGTATTCTTGTAATTCCAATAGCTTTTCTTCCAGTAGATGGTTCTATTTCTATTTTTCCGTGTTCACAAAGAGGTTTATCATATTGTGATATTTGATATGCTTTTGGTAAATCTGGATAGAAATAATTTTTTCTATCATTTTTACTATCTTGTGATATCGTACACTCTGTTGCTAGACCTGCTCTTACTGCATATTCAACAACTTTTTCATTTAGGACAGGAAGTGTTCCTGGCATTGCCATACAAATAGGGCATACATGTGTATTAGGGTTTGCTCCAAAACTTGTTGGACATGAACAGAATATCTTTGTTTTTGTTGATAATTCTGCGTGTACTTCTAACCCAATTACTACTTCATAATCTTCTCTTGCCATTATTCTTCCCCCTTTCTAAATGTTGGTTTATAATTTTCTCTAAATTTTATTTTTTGTTCAAATGTATATGCTACATTTAATATTGTTTCTTCTTGGAATTTATTTCCTATTAATTGCATACCAATTGGCATATTTGCTTTATCTATACCACAAGGTATTGATATTCCAGGTAAGCCTGCTATGTTTACAGATACAGTACATATATCTGCTAAATACATCTCTAATGGGTTGTTTGATTTTGAACCTATATCAAATGCTACTGTTGGTGATGTAGGTGTAAGTATTACATCATATTTTTCAAAAGCTTTATCAAATTCGTTCATAACAAGTGTACGTACTTGTTGTGCTTTTTTGTAATAAGCATCATAATATCCTGATGATAATACATAAGTTCCAAGTATTATTCTTCTTTTTACCTCTGGTCCAAAACCTTCACTTCTTGATTTTCTATATAAATCTTTTAAATCTTTAAATTCTTTTGCTCTATATCCATATCTAATTCCGTCAAATCTTCCTAAATTTGAACTTGCTTCTGCACAAGCAATTATATAATATGTTGCTAATGAATATTTTGCAATGTCAAGTGAAAATTCTTCTACTTCTGCTCCTAATTCTTTATAAACTTTAATTGCTTCTTCTAATTTTTCTTTTACTTCTTCATTTATACCTTCACCAAAGAACTCTTTTGGAACTCCTATTTTTATACCCTTTACATCATTTTTTAATGCTTTTGTATAATCTTTTTTCTCTACTTTCCTTGATGTTGTATCTTTTTCATCATGTCCTGCTATTATATTTAATAACATTGCACTATCTGTTACATCTTTTGTAATTGGTCCTATTTGGTCTAATGATGATGCAAACGCTACTAACCCATATCTTGAAACTAGCCCATATGTTGGTTTTAAACCTACCACACCACAAAAACTTGCTGGCTGACGAATTGAGCCTCCTGTGTCTGAACCTAAAGCCCAAGGTACCATATTAGAAGCAACTGCTGCTGCTGATCCTCCAGATGATCCTCCTGGTACTTTATTTAAATTCCAAGGATTTCTTGTTTTCTTAAAATATGAATATTCTGTTGAACCTCCCATTGCGAATTCATCCATATTTAATTTTCCTAAATTAATCATTTTTTCATTATCAAGTTTTTCTACTACTGTTGCATCATATGGTGATACAAAGTTTTCAAGCATTTTTGAACTACAAGTTGTTTTAACACCTTTAGTACAAATATTATCTTTTATTCCTATTGGTATTCCCACAAAATCTCCTTCTAATTCATTAGCTTCTTTTGCTTTATCTATTTTCTCTGCTTGTTCTAAAGCTTCATTAGTTAAAGTTGTAACAAATGCTTGTACATCTTTTTCTTTTTCTTCTATTCTATCTACATATGCTTTTGTTATATCATATGATGTTAATTCTTTGTTTTTTAACTTTTCTTGTAATTCGTGTACTGTAAGTTCTGTAATATCCATTAAAAATTCTCCTTTCTTTCTATTTTACTCAATTACCTTTGGTATTCTAAACATATGTTGTGATTCATCTGGTGCATTTTGTAATAAACTATCATTATCTTTAAATACTTTTACCTCATCTTTTCTAAATACATTTTTTGCTTCATTTGCTCCGATTGTTATATTCAAACCTTCTACTGGTGCATTGTTTACTACATTTGCAAAGTTTAAAATATCTTCTAAATTTGCTAAATAGTTTTCAATCTCATTTTCATTAATTTCTAAATCTGCTAATTTTGCTATATGTAAAAGTTCTTCTTTACTAACTTGCATCTTATCATCTCCTTAATTTAATCTGGTTAATATTATATACTTTTTTAAGCAAAAAAACAAGCCCTAAATGGCTTGTTTTATATATTTTTAAAACTTTTTAATTAGAATTATTTTAATTCAACTGTAGCTCCAACTTCTGTAAATTTAGCTTTTAATTCTTCAGCTTCTTCTTTACTAGCTCCTTCTTTAACTGTTTTTGGTGCACCGTCAACTAAATCTTTAGCTTCTTTTAATCCTAATCCTGTAGCATCTCTAACTACTTTGATTACTTTGATTTTTTGATCTCCTGCTTCTGTTAATACTACATCATAAGATGATTTTTCTGCAGCTGCTTCTCCAGCTGCTCCAGCTGCTGCAGGTGCTGCTGCAGCTACTGCTGATACTCCATATTTTTCTTCGATTGCTTTAACTAAGTCATTTAATTCAACAACTGTTAAGCTATCGATTTCTTCGATTAATTTTTCTATTTTTTCCATTTTAAAATCCTCCTAAATTTTTATTTTTTTAATTTTTAAAGCTTTTCGCTTTTATTTTTATTTTGTATTTACTTTTTAAATTATTCAGCTGTTGTTGCTGTTTCTTCTGCTGGTGTTTCAGCTTCAGCTACAGGTGTAGCTTCTTCTTTTACTTCTTCAGCAGGAACTGATACAGTAACTTTTTCTCCAGCTTCCTCTTTTTGTTTTCTTACTTCGTTTAATGCTACTGCTACTTTTGATATATTTGCAAGTAATGCACCAGCAAGCATAGATAGTAAGTCTTCTCTTGAAGGTAATTTTGCAAGAGTAATAATTTCGTCTGCTGTCATTACTTTTCCATCTACAACTCCTGCCTTGATTTTATAGAAATCATGATCTTTTGTGAAGTTGTAAATTATTTTTGATGCAGCTAAATAATCTTCATTACTCATAATTACTGCTGTTGGTCCTTCTAATTGTTCATCTAAACCTTCTATTCCTATTTCTTTTAGTGCTCTTCTTGTTATATTATTTTTAATAACAGTACATGTAGCATTTGACTCTCTTAAGTTTTTTCTTAATTCTGTGTCATCTACAACATTAATTCCTCTGTAATCTGTTAGAAGTATTAATTTTGCTTCTTTCATTTTTTCTGCTAAATTTTTAACTTCTTCTTTCTTTTGATTTAATGCTTTTTCACTTGCCATTTATTTTTTCACCTCCCAAAATGATATATATTAAAAAATAAATAACACTTTTGTTTTAAGTTCTACCATAGGTTACCTAAAACAAAAGTGTTAACTCTTATTTTATCTACTAACCTCGGTAGGACTTATTTTGCCTACTGTCTTTGGCTTATATTTTATTCATTTATAAATATACTTGGTCCCATTGATGTTGCTATTGCTACACTTCTTACATATTGTCCTTTAGCTGCTGCTGGTTTTGCTTTTATTATAGCATTCATAATAACATCATAGTTTTCTTGTAATTTTTCTGCTCCAAATGAAACTTTTCCAAATCCTAAGTGAATTATATTATTTTTATCTAATCTGTATTCAACTTTACCTGATTTGATTTCATTTATTGCTTTTGTTACATCCATTGTAACTGTTCCTGATTTAGGGTTTGGCATTAAACCTTTTGGTCCTAATACTTTACCTAATCTTCCAACTACACCCATCATATCTGGTGTTGCTACTACTACATCATAATCAAACCATCCATCATTTTGGATTTTTGGAATTAATTCTTCTGCTCCAACAAAATCTGCTCCTGCTTTTTGAGCTTCTTCTGCTTTTGGTCCTTTTGCAAATACTAAAACTCTTTGAGTTTTACCTGTACCATTTGGAAGTACTACTGTACCTCTTACTTGTTGGTCTGCATGTTTTGAATCTACACCTAATTTAACGTGTAATTCAACTGTTTCATCAAATTTTGTTTTAGGCATTTTTTCGATTAATTCTAAAGCTTCTTTGATGTTGTAATTTTTTGTTTTGTCAATTAATTTTACGCTTTCTGCGTATCTTTTTGATAATTTCATTTTATTTCCTCCTTTGGTTCTAACGAGCTTATGCTCTCCCATAATTTTATTTATAAATATAAAAATATTTATCTAATTAATCTACTACTACAACTCCCATTGATCTAGCTGTTCCTTCTACCATTGTCATAGCTGTTTCAATAGATGATGCATTTAGGTCAGGCATTTTTTGTTCAGCAATTTCTTTTACTTGTGCTTTTGTTATTTTACCAACTTTATCTCTATTTGGTTTTCC
>CALYBF010000111.1 GCA_944393755.1 uncultured Clostridia bacterium
AGTTTTGCTTACTCTTGTCTACTGTTCATTTACTTTTTTATGAAATTTTTGTTGCATTTCAAATGAAATTTCCGGAATTTTCATATTTAATATATAACTTTTACTTTTTATAATTTAAAAATGAGACAAAAAGTGGGTGTCCCCTAATGTCTCATTTTGAATTCTAAACCTGTGTTTCTTTTTTTGCTGTCCACATTTTGTGTCATAAATTCTACTACTTTTTCACTTCCTACTATTATTAGTAGTTTTTTTGCTCTTGTTATTCCTGTATATAATAAGTTCCTTGTAAGTAGCATTGGTGATGATGCTGACAGTGCCATTATTACTACATCAAATTCACTTCCGCTGTGCTTTATGTATTGTTATTGCATAACTGTGTTCTATTTGGTCTAATTCTGAATATTCATAATATGCAATTTTGTCATCATCAAATTTTATTTCTACAACTTTTTCTTTTTCGTCTACTTTTATTATTGTTCCTATTTCTCCATTAAATACTCCGCTTCCTATTTCTTTTTCTTCTATTCCTTCTTTTTCTTCTCCTTTTTCTCTTTCCCAGTATATATCATAATTATTTTTTATTTGCATTACTCTGTCCCCTGCTCTATATATTGCTCCCGTACTTGCTCTTTCTGGAAGTCCTATTAGATTAGGGTTTAAGTTTTCTTGTAATACTTTGTTTAATTCTTTTGTTCCAAGCATTCCCTTTTTTGTAGGTGTAAGTACTTGTATATTTTGGAAAAAGTCATAATTTCCATACTTTTCTAATCTTCCTGTACATAATGATACTATTTGTGATAACATTTTTTCTTGTGATGTTTCTTTTATGAAAAAGAAGTCTTCTTTCATTTCCTCTTCTTCTTCACTTTTAGATAAAAATTTTTCTCCTTCATTTACTCTATGTGCATTTACTATTATTTTACTTCTTGCTGCTTGTCTAAATATTTTATCCAATTTTATTGTTGGTATTTCTTCTGAGTTTATTAAATCTTTTAGTACGCTTCCTGGTCCTACTGAAGGTAATTGGTCTATATCTCCTACTAATACTAATTTTGTTCCTTGATATACGCATTTTAGTAAATAATTCATTAAAAACATATCCATCATTGATACTTCATCTACTATTATTACATCTGCATCTATTGGAGCTCCTTCATATTTACTTACACTTTTATAAAAACTATCCTCATCTATTTTTCCTATTTCTAACAGTCTATGTAATGTTGATGCGTCTTTTCCTGTTGTTTCTGTCATCCTTTTTGCAGCTCGTCCTGTTGGTGCTGCTAAAACTACTTTTTTTCCTTTTTCCTCATATATATCTATTATATTTTTTATTATTGTTGTTTTTCCTGTTCCTGGTCCTCCTGTTATTATTGTTACATTGTTTTCATTTATTAATTTTAGTGCTTGTTTTTGTTTTTCTGATAGTTCTATATTTGATATTTTTTCTACTTTTTTTAATTCTTTATCAAATGATTTTATTTCTTTTACATTTTTTGCTTTTAATAGTCTTTTTATTTTGTATGCTATTTCTTCTTCTGTTATATAAAATGTTTTTAGATATACAAATACATCTCCATTTTCTCTTTTTTCTTCTACTATTTCATCTTTTGACTTTAAACTAATTATACCGTCTTCTACATTTTCTGATGTTACATCTAATAAATTTATTACAAATTCTATTAAATTATCTTTTAATGTACAAGAGTGTCCATTGTTTGTTACTCTAATCAGCCCATATTTTATTCCAGATGTTACTCTTTTTTCATTATCAGAACTTATTCCTAAGTCTAATGCCATTTTATCTACTTGTTTGAAATCTACTCCTCTTGCTATATCTATTAATAGATATGGGTTATTTTCTATTTCATCTATTGCTGTTACTCCATATAATTCAAATACTTTTGTTGCATGTTCTGCTCCTATTCCAAATTTTTCTAAGAACCCCACTATTTGCCATACTTCCCAGTTTTCTATAAAACTTTCTGACATTTCTTTTGCTTTTTCTAATGATATTCCTTTTATTTGCGCTAATTTTTCTGGATATAGTTTAAATACATTTATTGTATCTTCTCCAAATTCTTTTATTATTTTTTTCGCAGTTGCTTTTCTTATTCCTTTTATTTTTCCACTTGCTAAGTATTTTTCTAATGCTGATAATGTTTGCGGCATTATTTTTTCAAATGTATCTACTTTAAATTGCCTTCCATAGTCTTTATGTTCTACATATTTTCCAATTAATTTTACAGTATCTCCTACATTTACAAATGGTAAATATCCAACTATTACTAATATTTCCTCGTCTGTTTCTATTTCTGCTACTGTATAACTATTTATTTTATTTTGATAGATTATTGTTGTAATCTCTCCTATTACTTCCATTTCCTTCTCCTTGTTTTTTTATAACATTTTTAGTTTATCACAAAGAGATAAGTTTTTCAAGCAACTAGCTTTCGTCAACATTATCCATTATTTCTTTACAATCTTTCCAATTAACCGCTTCTAAACACTCATATTCTTCTGACAATTTTTTTATTATTTCTTTACTTGAATCTTTTGATTTTAAGTCTGTTATTATTATATTTTTAACGTAATCATCTCTTCCATACAACATTTTAAATAATGCTGACCTCATAAAACCTTCTATCTTATCTTCCTGATTCTTAACCGCTATTATTACATATATTCCGTCTGATTTAAAATTTGTATATGTACTTATATATATTATATTTTTAATTATCTCAAACAAACCATAAAGTGCTAAAGTCCAAAATATTATTCTTATTATAAATTCCATTTTTACCACCTATGGTTATTATATTAATTTATTTCTTTTTTGACACAATTTCTATACAAAAAAAGAATATAGTTTCCTATATTCCTTTATCCAAATAGTCCACGTTTTTTTACTGGTGGTTGTTCGTTCATTGTTTTTGCAAGCTGAGTTAATAATTCTCTTTGTTCTCTTGAAAGTCTCTTTGGTGTTTGAACTATTACTGTAAATATAAAATCACCTACACTATTAGAATTAATTGATTTAAAACCTTTGTTTCTAATATTAAACTTACTTCCTGTTTGTGTTCCTTCTGGTATCTTATATTTTTCTTTACTTCCATCTACCATTGGTATTTCAAGTTCTGCTCCTAAAGATGCTTGTGTTATTGTTACTGGTATTTCACAAAGTACATTATTTCCTTTTCTTGTAAACACACTATGATTTTTAACTTTAACAGTAATATATAAATCACCTTTAGGCCCACCTTTTTTACCTGGTTCTCCTTCTCCTCTTAATACTACTGTTTGATTATCATCTATTCCAGCTGGTATTTTTACTTTTATTTTTGGTTGTTTTCTTACTGTTCCTTTTCCATTACAAACTTCACAAGGGTTATTTATTATTTCACCTGTTCCGTGGCACGCAGTACATGTTCTTGTTGTTTGCATTTGACCTAATATTGTATTTTGAACTTGTGTTACTTGTCCAGTTCCATTACAAGTAGGACATTTTATAGGAGAAGTTCCTGGTTTTGCACCAGTTCCCTTACAATGGCTACACTCTTCATCTCTTGTAATTACAATTTCTTTTTCAACCCCTGTAAAAGCTTGTTCGAAAGTAATTTCCATTCTTACGTTTAAATCTGAACCTTTAACAGGTCCATTTCTTCTTTGAGCACCTCTTCTTCCTCCAAAACTTCCACCAAAAAATGTTGAGAAAATATCTCCTAAATCTCCAAAGTCTGAAAAACCGTCGAAACCTGAACTAGAATATGAATAATATCCACCATTTCCAAAAGGTCCGCCTTGACCAAAGCCACCTTGTGGTCCGTTTGCTCCAAATTGGTCATACATCTTTCTTTTTTGTGGGTCTGATAAATTCTCATATGCTTCATTTACTTCTTTGAATTTAGCTTCTGCTTCTTCTTTATTATCTGGATTTGCATCTGGGTGATATTTTTTAGCAAGTTTACGATAAGCTTTTTTTATCTCATCATCTGTTGCATTTTTATTTACACCTAAAACTTCATAATAATCTCTTTTAGTTGCCATTTCTTCCTCCTTAAAAGTTAGAAGATTAGAGGAAGTCCCTCTAATCCTCTTTTATCTTTTATTTATTGTCATCTTTATTATCATCTTCTACTTTGTAATCTGCGTCATATACATTTCCATTTTCATCTGTTTTTGGTCCTTCTGCATTTTGATTAGCATTTGCTTCAGTTCCTGCTCCAGCATTTGGATTTGCATTTTTATATAATTGTTCTGACATATCATAAAATACCTTTGTTAATTTTTCTGTAGCTTCTTTAATTTTTGCAGTATCGTTTGTTTCTAATGCTTTTTTAGTATTCTCTATTTCTGTTTCAACTTTAGCTTTTTCTTCTCCTGAAATCTTATCTCCTAAATCTTTTAGAGTTTTCTCACTATTATATACTAAGCTTTCAGCATTATTTTTAACTTCAATTTCTTCTTTCTTTTTCTTATCTTCTTCAGCATGTGCTTCTGCATCTTTAACAGCTCTATCAATATCTTCATCTGTTAAATTTGTAGATGCTGTAATTGCTACATTTTGTTCATTTCCAGTTGCCATATCTTTTGCAGATACGTGAACTATACCATTTGCATCTATATCAAATGTTACTTCAATTTGTGGTACACCTCTTGGTGCTGCTGGTATTCCTGTTAATTGGAATCTTCCTAAAGTCTTATTATATGCAGCCATTTCACGTTCACCTTGTAATACGTGAATTTCAACTGATGTTTGACCATCTGCTGCAGTTGAGAATATTTGTGATTTCTTAGTTGGTATTGTTGTATTTCTTTCAATTAATTTTGTAAATACTCCACCATATGTTTCAATACCTAGTGATAGAGG
>CALYBF010000112.1 GCA_944393755.1 uncultured Clostridia bacterium
TATTTTTAAATAAATATTAACAAATATTACAAGATAAACTATCAATGAATATACTAATCTATAAGTTTTAACGTAATTCTTTTCTTATTCTTCCCCTTAATCTTATTTAATTCTATCCTCCATAATAAGAGTAATAATTTTCTTCTGGTCTAAAAACAAAAGTATTAATATCTAAATTTTCTTTGTCTATTACTTTTAAAGTTTTATCAAGGCTATCTAACAAATAATCTTTGGAATCAAAGTTAAAAATTAGACATCTTACATATCTTTTTTCTTCCACACCTTTTACTTCTTTCCAGATTTTTTCTATTTCGATTCCTTCACTTTCTATTATTGCTCTCATATATTCAAAGAACCCTTGTGAATCGAGATTATAAGAATTTAATATTTCTAAAACTTTTCTGAAATATTTAATATTGTCTTTGCCTTCAAATTTATCTTTAGCCTCTACAATTTCTGGTAATTCTTCTGGTCTATTTTTATTAAAACTATCTAATACTTTTTTAAATTTATTGTCCTTATCTCTTAGAATTCTAATTCCTTTTATAGAAAGACCTAATTTTAATCTTGTAAGGTCTTTTATATTATTAAAATCATCTAAATCTAAAATAACACTATATTCTTCTCCACTTAACCCAACAACATAATGTAAATTTTCTCTGTCTCCTAACATAAAAGCTTCTACTTTATCATCAGGAGTTATTAATTCATTTATTGCTTTTGCATAAAACCTAGCAAATTCATAACAAATTCTTCTGTTATGTTTTTTTCTATTTTCTATCCATTGATTTCCTACAATTCTTCCATACCAGTCTACTGCAATGTATTTTATATTGTTTGGATCACTTAAATCTTTTTTAAAAAAATATAGTACATTAACATCATATATATAATTAAGACATATAAATTCATATAGTTTTAATATTTTTTCTTCTAAACTTAATGTATTTTCTTTTATAAGTTTTTGAACTAAATCTATCATTGAATCTTCTATTTCCCACTTTACTTTATCATATTCGATCCAATCTTCTTTAATTTTTCTTCCAGGTTCTAATATTATTTTATATTCCCCATCTAATTTATTTTTTATTTCATTATAAAACTCTATAATATATTTATCATCTTTCATCATAAAATTCTCCTTATTTGATAAAACTTTAAATTATATTATACTATATTATATATAATAATCTAATATATATATATTGTCAATTTAAAAAGACAACTAAGATACATAGTAACTTAATTGTCTTTTTCTTTACATCTCATAAATATCCATATAATTATATCTTGGCATTATTGGTGGTCTATTAGGTGGAAATGGTGGTCTAGGTCCAGGCTTTGGTCTTTTAAGTAGCTCTCTTATTATTAAAATTTTAATTAAATCTCTTAGTCCATTATCTCTTCTATCTTCCCTATTTTCTTTATTTACACCTTGTTTTACTTCTTTTATTCTACTTTCTTGTCTGTTATTTCTGTTACTTGTGTTATTACTATTATTTACTTCATTTTGAGAAGCAATATTCACATTATCAATGTTTATTTCATTTGTAACTTCAATTGAAGAATAAATTTCATTTGTAATATTTTCTATTAAATCTTTAGTTAATGGCTCAGTTATTCTTTTACATCTATTTTGTATCATAGGATATATAATTCTATATATTTCTGGATAACACTCTTCTATTTCTTGGTTATTATTAGTATCTACAGTATTATTTGCACTATAGTTATAATAACTATTGTAATTATTGTTTTCTGGTGTATAAGTATTATTTATATTTGGATATCCTAAAATAGACCTTATGTAATCATCAAATGGCTCATTATTATACATAAAAAAACCTCCTTTTCTTTTTATATAATATGGAGGTTTTTTAAATATGTTACATAATTATTATAAGTTATTTACCAAGTCTTTAAACTTATTTCCCCTTTCTGCAAAATTTTTAAACATATCAAAACTTGCACTAGCAGGTGAAAACAATACAACTTCTCCTTTTTTAGAATATTTTTTGGCTAAATTTACTGTATCTGCTAAAGTATCTGCCATATAAATATTAATATTTTTTCCTTCTTTATCTTCTTCATTTTTTACTGCATCAAATATTTTTCCTGAAGTAGCTCCAAGTAATATTAGAGTTTTTACTTTCTTAAGAATTGGTTTTGCAAGTGGTGTATAGTCTAAATTTTTATCATATCCACCTGCTATTAATACTATATCTTCATCAAAAGAATTAAGTCCGGCGATAGTCCTTGTAGGTGAAGAACTTACTGAATCATTATACCATTTAACACCTTCTATTTCTCTTATAAATTCTAATCTATGTTCTACTGCTCTAAATTCTTCTATAGCTTTAATTGCTGTTTCTTCATCTACTAGCTTCTCAGTTGCAGCAAGTGCTGCACAAATATTCTCAAAATTATGATTTCCTCGTAATAATATATCTTTCGTATCTAATATATGTTTTCTAATTTTATCATCACATCTTTTTATAATTTTATTATCAACAATAAATCCATTATCTAATTTTTCTTTACTACTAAAATATATAACTTTTGAAATTGTTTCATTTTTACAATTTCTAGTTATTTCATTATCATAATTTAAAACTAAATAATCATTTTCATTTTGATATTTAAAAATAGTTTTCTTAGCTTCTATATATTCGTTATAGTCTTTATGAATATTTAAATGATTTGGTGTTATATTAGTAATAATAGAAATATTTGGGCTAACTGTCATCCCCATTAATTGGAAACTACTTAATTCTAAAACAAGTTTATCTTCTGGTTTTATTTCTTCTAGTTTAGTAAATAGTGGTTTTCCGATATTTCCACCTAAATAAGCATTATATCCTTTCTTTTTTAATATACTATAAATTAGACTTGTTGTTGTTGTTTTACCATCACTTCCAGTTACACCTATAATTTGACAAGGAGCTAATTTCATTAGCATTTCTATTTCAGTTGTTACTATTGCACCTCTTTGTTCTTCTAACATTAATTCTTCTCTTGTTGGCAGGCAACTAGGTGATCTAAAGATAATATCAAAATTTTTTAAATTTTCTAAGCAATTTTTCCCAAAAAAGTAATTTGCATTATATTTATCCAACTTTTCTAATAACTTTCTAGGTATATCTTCTTCTTCTTTTTCATCAAATATAGTTATTTTTGCATTTTGGTTATTCATGTATTTTAAAAGTGGTAAATTGCTTACTCCTAAACCAATAATAGCAACTTTTTTTCCATTTAAATAATTATTAAATTCTATTAATTTTTCGTTTACAAATTCCATTTTATCCCCCAAAGTATATCTATTTTATTATTACTCATTTTTTTAGTATTATATAACAACTTTTTTTAAAAAACAATTTTTACAAGAATATTTTTTTCAATTTTTGTAAACAATAATATTAGATTTGATAGGAGGTGCTTTTCTATGTCAAAGAAAAATAAAGAAAATAAAAATAATAACAAAAATAACCAAAACAATAATAATAGTGAAAGACAAAATAATAACAATAAATAGTTTTAAAGAAGGTATCAAATTGTTTGGTACCTTCTTTAATATTTTTTCTTTTACAGTCTTTCTAATAAGTAAATTTAGTATTTTAGTTAACTTAGTTTTTTACTTATTATTTACTACTCTTCTCAATATAATTCCATGAATCTTTGCACATATCATCTAAAGTTTTAGTTGCAACCCAACCAAGCTCTTCTTTTGCTTTCTTAGGGTCAGCAAAACAAGTTGCAATATCACCTTCCCTTCTTGGTGCTATTTTATAAGGTACATTTTTTCCAGTTGCTTTTTCAAAAGCTTTAACCATATCTAAAACACTATAACCTTTACCTGTACCCAAGTTATAAATAAATAAACCTTTTTGTTCTTTATCTAGCTTGTTTAGAGCACAAACGTGTCCTTTTGCTAAATCTACTACATGAATATAATCTCTAACACCTGTTCCATCAGGTGTATCATAGTCATTACCAAAAACAGATAATTCTTTTAAAGTACCAGCAGCAACTCTTGCTACATATGGCATTAAATTATTTGGTATACCTTTAGGTTCTTCACCAATCAAACCACTTTCGTGAGCTCCTACTGGGTTAAAATATCTAAGAATACAAATATCCCAACTATTATCCGAATTATATAAATCTTTCAAAATTTGTTCTATAAATAACTTAGAAGTACCATAAGGGTTTGTAGTTCCACCTGTTTTACAATCTTCTGTTAATGGTATTTTTTCAGGTTCACCATAAACAGTAGCAGAAGAACTAAAAATAAATTTTTTAACATTATATTTTTTCATAGTTTGTAATAAAACCAAACAACCTGTTATATTATTATGATAATATTCTAAAGGTTTTTGAACAGACTCTCCAACAGCCTTATATCCTGCAAAATTTAATACAGCATCTATTTTATTTTCTTCAAAAACTTTTTCTAGAGCTTCTCTATTTAAATAATCTAATTCATAAAACTTAAAATCTTTACCTGTTATTTTTCTAATACTTTCTAAAACACTAGGTTTACTATTAGAGAAATTATCTATAATAATAACCTCTTTCCCTGCATTTAATAATTCAACAGCAGTATGACTTCCAATATAACCTGCTCCTCCTGGTAATAATATTGCCATAATTAAACAACTCCTTTTCAATAGGGACGTTTCCTTTTGGACATTTTGTCCAATTAGGGACACATCTCCCTTTACTTTTTAAATTATATTACAAGTTTTCTTGTTTTACAAGAAAAAAACAAAATTGATTTAAATTATTTTCCTTTTTGTCGAATTTTGACGAACGATTTTTCTTGACATTGGAATAAAAAGGTATTATTATATTAATAGTTATTTCAA
>CALYBF010000113.1 GCA_944393755.1 uncultured Clostridia bacterium
AGTTTGATTTTAATTTTATATTGTTATTATCATATTTATTGTTGAATATATATGAATTTCTTAACTCATAACCATTATTATTAAAATTTTCATATAACATATCCCAATTTTCAGCTACACTTTTTGATAATCCTTTTCTTAATTTATTTATATATACTTTATAATCTAAAACATTTCTATTTTTTTCTACATCTTTTTTATCATTTATCATAAAAAATTCCAAAAATTCTCCATAATTCAAATTTTGTAAAGCAACTAATTTTAGCTCTGTAAATATTAGTGCTAAATAATTTATATCAAATCCATAGACCTCTTTTGCTCCTTTATAAAAAGCATTAATAATATGATCTCCAGAGGCTGCAACTGTTAATACATTTTTGTTTGTAAAATCTAAATATTCAAAATATCCTACTATATTTTCAGTTGTAAATGAATATATTTGGGATAAATTATTAAAATTATTTATATCTATTTCTTTTAAGTTTATCTTTTGTTTTTTTCTATTCATATATTTTATAATCATTATTTTCTCCTACTTGCTGGGCATCCTTTTATTTTATTTTCTTCTATATATTTCAAATATCTTTGTATAGGCTCTGATTTGATAATTTCAGTAAGTGAACTATTTTTTAAGGTTAATTCTGATTTATATTCTGGGTTTTGTGACACGACCCATGTGCATGGTGACACTTGTCCCAAATTATTGATATACAAAAATTTATTTACTGCTGGGCAATATTCTTCTGCCTCTGTAATTTTATTTTCTGTAAAACTATATTTAACTTTTATTTGGTTTTTATACTTCGTTGCTAAATTTTCTAATTCTTCTTTTACACTATTTATTGTTCTTTTTGAAATGATAGTTTCATCTCCACCTAATCTTCCAACTGCTTCCATAAATGAAAATATAATTTCATTTGCTTTTAATTCTATTGCTAATTTTACTATTTCCTCTAATTTATCTTCATTTTCTTTGTATATCACAGTTCCAATTCTTGTATATACATAATTGTTAGTTAAATATCTAATTCCTCTTATTGTTCTTTCAAATGTGTTTTCTCCTCTAACATACTCGTGCGTATATTTATCATTTCCATCTAAACTTACATGTACCATTGGGAAATTGATATTTTTTAATTCTTTAGCAATATTTTCTGTAATTAAAGAAGCATTTGTTGATATATCCATATCAAAGCCTAGCCTACTTGCATATCTTAATATTTCTATCATATCTTTTCTTGTAAAAGGCTCTCCACCTGTAAATTTTATATATGTAAAATTATTATCCTTTAACTCTTTTATTGCTCGTTTTACTTCATCTGTTGTTAATTCATCTTCATACTTTTTTGCTTCACTGCTAAATATACAATAACTGCAATGGTAATTGCATGTATTGGTTATTTCCCATAAAACTCTTCCACCATTTTCTGGTATTCTAAATAAACAAAATGGGTATCTATTCATATAATCCCTCTTTCCTTAAAAGTTCTTCATATTCATTTTCTTTTGGATTATTACTTGTATCTATTACAAAAAATTCTTTTTTTAGTTGTTTTATTTTATCTATTTTTTCTTCATTTGTTAATTGCATTTTTATTCTTTTTATAACTGATTCTTTTCCCAAATCTCCATTTTCTAATCTTTTTATTTGGATTTGTTCTTTGCAATAAACCATTATAATACTATCTACTATGTCATATAAATTATCTTCTAAAAGTAATGCCCACTCAATAAATATAACTCCATTACTTTGGTTGATTTTTTCATTTATGTATTTCTTAATCTTTGGATTAATAACATTTTTATATTCTTCCATTGCTTTTCGGCTATTATATATCTTTTTGTTCAATTGTTCTCTATCTATCTTTTCTTTTTCTAATATACTTCGTCTAATGTCATCTACATCTAGAAATATAGCATTTATTTTTCTTTCTTTACATATTTTCTTAAAAATATCTATTGCATAACTTTTTCCGCTTCCAATTGAGCCTGTAATTCCAATTACTTTTTTCATTTATTTCTCCCAATCTATTCCATATCTTGAAGGACAAAATGATAAAAATTTAATTTTTCCTTCTTTATTTCTTAGTTTTTCTAAATCTTCCCATTCTTCTACATTTCTAACTATTTTATAATCTTTTTCTTTTAATCTTTCAATTAATACATTTATATCATCTAGCATTTCTTGGTTTGTATAATTTCTATTTTCTAGTAATGGCTTATCACTATGTATATATTGTGTTGGTATTTCTTTTTCTTTTGATAATTTATTATATATAGTTGTTCCCAACCTTAATGCTAAAAAATGTCCTCTTATTTCATCAGGCTCTGTTTCTAATATAAAATCAATTGTTTTATACATATCTTCTTTTGTTGTTGATGGAAGATCATATATAAAACTGGTTCTTACTCTATATCCCATTTTCTTAACTTCTTTTATTACCTGTTTTGCATATTCTATATTGAAGTTTTTATTATTTTTTTCAATAACCTTTTGACTTCCAGATTCTATTCCAAAATGAAGCCATCTAAATCCTGCTTTATACATTAATTCGAATGTAGTTCTATCATAAGTATTGATACTTGCAAGACAACCCAATCTTATATTTATTTTTTTGTTTATGATAATATTGCTTATATCTTGCATTCTTTTTTTACTTGCTGTTGCATTATCATCTAAAAATATTATCTTTTTTGTATTATATCTATTAATTAGATACTCTATTTCTTTTACAATATTTTCAGCACTTCTGCCCCTCCAACTACCCCAATAATTATATGTTGGGCAAAAATCACATTGATTAATACAGCCTCTACTAGTTAAGATGCTTCTAATATCTATATAATCACTTAAATCAGCTAGTTCTCTATTAGGAATTGGCAATTTATCTAAATCGTATTTTTCTTTATTAGGCTCATTAATAATAGTTTCATTGTTGTTTTTAAAAACAATTCCATTTATTTTTGATAGTTCTTTTCTATCATCAATATTTACATTTAAAATATTAATAATTGTTTTTTCTACTTCTCCAATGATTCCAATATCAAAGTTTATAACATCTATTATTTTAGGATTATATGTTACTGTTTTTCCAATCATAATTGTTTTTATATCATATTCTTTTAGTTTTTTACATATTGTAGAAATGTTCTCTAGTGCTTTTTGTGTATGTAGTGGAATATGATAATCATACGAAATAATAACCACATCTGGTATAAACTTATTTTGTATATATTTATCTAAATCATCACAATTTAATTTCTTACAGTCCATATCTAAAAATTTAACATTATAATTAGCTTCTTGTAAATAAGTTCCTAAGGTTATAATATCTATCGGCTCTATTAATAATTTTTGTTCTGAAAATGGTATATTGGGTGGATTAATTAATAATATGTTCATAAATATCCTCTTTCCTATACTTTATTGTTAACTATTATATCACATTCATATTACTTTTTCTACATCTATGGGAAATGTGATTTTTTATCTTTCTAACTCCCATTCCTTTTCTCTTTCTTCATGTTTAATTTGTTTTTCTGCATCTAAACTAATTTTAGTTTCTTTTTCAAAATCTCTAATCAAATTGTTTTCTGCACCCATATCAAATTTTTTGCAAATCCATTTTATAAATTTTTCTATCACTTCATAAAATTTATCTATTATCTTATTCAAATGACTATTCTCTTTTTCTAAACTTTTAATTTTGCTTTTATATTTCCATTCTAAATCAAATGCTTTTTCTTCATATTCTGACTTGATTTTATCTACTTCATTGTGCAATTCTTTATTGTCATACATTATTTCTTTTCTTTCTTTTTCATATTTTATTGCTTTATCTACTAATTTCGCTTGTTTTGATAATTCTTTGTGCAGAATCCTATTTTCTTGGTATAACTCATTAATTAATTTATCTTTTGGTTTAATGATTTCATCTTCTACTTTTTCTCTATTTAATTTTATAAGTTTAATATCATTTATATTAGGTGTTTCAGGTAATTCAAGTTTTATATTATCTAATACCTTTTTAGTATTTTCAAAATTAGTTATCTTCTTTAAGTTTTCTATTTTTTCATGTTTTGCTCCTGTTTCTTCAATTGGTAATCCTCTTTTTAGTTCAAATCCTTTTGAAGTAATGTATTCAAAAAAAGCATTTTGTAATTGCCTGTAACTATCTCTACCTTTCCAAAAATCCCTACAACATATTTTATCTATTTCTTTTCCTTCTTTATCTTTTGTATGAATTACTGGAATATATATCAAGTGCATATGTGGTGTTCCTTCATCTAGATGTACTACTGCTGATATTATATTTTTTTCTCCAAGATTTTTGTAACTACATATAAAATTATAACTTTCTTCAAAATATCTTTTGGTTTCTTTTTCTCCAATTTCATCAAAAAATTCTCTATCTGATGTAAATATCATTTCACACATTATTATACTATTGCTTCTTATATGTCCTTGTAAATCATTTTCTTTTTTTAATCTGTCAAATTCTTTTATATAACTCAATTCGTTTTTCTTTAAGTAATAATTCAAATGTGTTTTTTCTGAATCAATATCTTTATTGGTATGACCTCTTGTTCTTCTTTCATTGTGGGCATAACTTCCTTTTGCTTCATTTCTTGTTAGTTTTTGATTTCTAATAATAGCATAACTCATATCTTCTTTGCACCTCCTTCTTGCTCAAGATATTCTTTGAATGTCTAACATACTAGACAAACAAGTTTGTCTGTATGGCAGGGCTATTGCCCCACACCCCATTCAATCAAAAATAAAAA
>CALYBF010000114.1 GCA_944393755.1 uncultured Clostridia bacterium
TTGGTTCTTTCTTAGCTTTCTTTACTTCTGCCTTTTCTTCTTTTTTTGCTACTTTTTTAGTTGTTTTTTTCTTTGTTTCTTCTTCTTTTTTTAATTCTTCATCTTTTTTCTTTGCCATTTTAATTTTTCACCCCTATTTCATTTTAGCTAATCTGACTATTATATCACTTAGCTCTTTTCCTAATTTACCTTTTTCCTCTTGTGGAATTTCACTACTTTCTAGTAATTCTAAGATTTTAAATTTTCTTTCATTTAGTCTATCTTTATCATATGCTCTTATAACATCATCTATAGCTTTTTCTACATCATTTATTTCATAATCATCAGCTAAAATTTCTGTTATATGATTTTGTTCTTCTTCTCCCAAAGTGTCGATTATTCCATTTATATTACTATTTCCCTTTTCAAACTCTTCATACAGTTTTTTTACAATTTCTTTATTTGTTTCATCTTTAAAATCTTCTAATTTTATATTTTGTTTTATTATTTGGAAAATATTCAAATCTCCATTTAATAATATTGCAAGTACTGTATTTTCCCTTCTTTTAATTGTTTCTGGAACTTGTTCTTTATTTTCTTTTATATGTCTTACAACTGGTTTTGACTTTTCTAAAATTTTCTCACTTTGATTTTTATCATATGATAATTTATTTACTTCTGCATATATTGCTTCTTTTGATATTTCATATTCTTTTGCAATTTTTTCAATATAAACTTCTTTTTCTATATTATTGTCTATTTTTGAAATTAATTTTGCAATTTCATTTAAGAATTTAATTTTATCACTTGTATTATTTAAGTCTAAGTTTCTTTTTAGTAATCTTACTTTAAATTCTACTATCGAAAGAGCTTTATCTATTGCATTTTTAAATCTAGCATTACCATATTTTACTATAAATTCATCTGGGTCTTTTGCTCCTTCTAGCATTAAGACTCTAATATCACAACCCATATTTTGTAAGATATCTATTGCTCTAATTTTAGCATTTAAACCTGCCTCATCTGAATCAAAACTTAATATTATTTGTTCTGACGTTCTTCTAAGTAGCCAACCTTGCTGTTGTGTTAAAGCTGTTCCTAGAGGCGCAACTACATTTTTTATCCCTCTTTGATGTAATGATATTACATCCATATAACCTTCTACTATTAATAGTTTCTTTTTTATTTCCTCTGATTTTTTTGCTACATTTAAGCCAAATAAATTTCTTCCTTTACTAAAGACTATATTTTCAGGAGAATTTATATATTTGGGTTTTGAATCATCTAAAACTCTACCACCAAATGCTATTACTCTACCTCTACCATCACATATTGGAAACATTAGTCTATTTCTATATCTATCTATATATGTACCATTTTCATTTTTATTTACTAAGCCTGATTCCAATATTTCTGGATCTTCAAATCCTTCTTTTTTTAATGCTTGGTATAATTCATTAAATTTCCCTGAAAAACCTATTCTAAATGATTTTAATGTATCATTTGTTAATTTTCTTTGCTTAACATATTCTTGAGCTATTTTAGCAGTGGGTTTATATAGGTTTTCGTGGTAATACTCCGCTGTAAATTCATTTACTTTATATACTTTTGCCTTTAGTTCTTCTTTTTCTTTATCTACATTGTTTTCAAATGTTGGCAATTGTATATTTGCTCTTTCTGCTAAAGTTTGTACTGCCTCTACAAAATTAATTCCTTCTATTTTAGTTAGAAATGTAAAAACATTGCCTCCTACTCCACATCCGAAGCAGTGAAATATTTGTTTATCTGGTGAGACAGAAAAAGAAGGTGATTTTTCATTATGAAATGGACATAGTCCAAAGAAATTTCTTCCACTTCTTTTCAAATGCACATACTGTGAAATTACATCTACAATATCATTAGCTTGTCTTACTTCTTCTATTGTTTCGTCGCTATATCTTGGCATTTTTACCTCACTTTCTACAAATTATTTCTTTTACACACTTATATTATTCGACGTATTTTACATAAATCCTTCCCATATCGAAAAAAAATATTATTTTTTGATTTTATAAACAATTTTTTCTTTCGTCAATTAGAGTTTCACGTTTTTCATATCTTGCTTGATATTTTATTTCACATTTTAGAATAATTTTACATAAAAATTGATTTAAACTTAATTTTGTGGTATAATTATTGTATTGGAGATATATTTCTCCAAAGTAGAAAAGCCTTTTAACCACACTAACAACAAACAAGGAGGAAGTTATGGTTAACAAGCTTAAGACCCTGGTGGTTCTGCTGGTTTTGGTTTTTCTTGTAGTTATAGGATATACCGTTTCTATGAATTGGTCTGTCCTCACGGAAACCTTCTTTGGGTTTCCGATTGACTATCTTCTTTGGTACATTGGTGGAATTGTAACTACTCTTCTTGCTATGTTTATCACTTCACTTTTTAAAAAGAAGAATTTTAAAGGAGATGATACACAAGAAGATGTAAGTACTCTTCCAGAAGATGACTGATAGTCAAAGGAGCAAGGTTTTCCTTGCTCCTTCATTTTTTTTATTTTCTTTTTTCCTTTTTAATTTTTTACTCCTTTTATATTTTAAAGTTCTTTTATTTTTTTGGCAATTTCATTTGTTATACCTTTTACAGAAGTTAATTCTTCTATAGTTGCTTCTTTTATTTTTTTAACACTTCCAAAATGTTTAAGTAATTCTTTTTTCTTAACTTCTCCTATTCCATTTATTTCATCTAATTCTGATTTTTTCATCTGTTTATCGCGTAATTTTCTATGATATGTAATTGCTGTATCGTGAACTGTATCTTGGAATTTTGTAATTAAATTCATTAAACTTTCTGATATTTCAAATTCATCTCTGTTTTCATTAATTAATGCTCTTGTTTGGTGTTTATCATTTTTTACCATACCAAATACTGGTATATTTAAATTATATTTTTTAATTGCTGTTTTTATTGCTCTTATTTGTGTAATACCCCCGTCTGCAAATATAACATCTGGTAACTCTCCAAAGCCACCTTTTGGGTTTTCTATTGAGTGTTTTAACCTTCTTGTTACAACTTCTTCTGTACATTTAGGATCATCTTGTCCAAATACTCCTTTAATTTTAAATCTTCTAGATAGATTTTTCTTTATAAGACCGTCTATCATAACACACATACCGAGCTACCATATATTCTCCTGATATATTTGATATATCAAATGTTTCTATCTTTCTTGGTAATTTATCTAAACCAAGTACATTTTTTAATTCTAATAATATTTCACTTTTATCTTTTTCTTTATTTTCTAGTGTTACTTTTGCGTTATTTTCTGCCATTTCCACAAAACGAAGCTTTTCTCCTTTTTTGGGCGACTTAATTTCCACTTTTTTTCCTAAAGATGTGGATAACCATTTTTCTATTGCATCTTTATCTTCTATTTCTTCTCTTACCATTATTTTAGAAGGAATATTTGGGTTATCTAAATAATATTGTTTTATAAAACCTGATAATATTTCTTTATCTTCCATATCCTTCAAGTCTTGGTAAAAATAATGCTCTCTTCCTATCATTTTACTACCACGTACAAAGAATATTTCTATACATACTTGTAATTCCGATTTTGCAATTCCTATTACATCTATACTGTTTTCTGATATATTTGATACTTTCTGTTTTTCTGATACTCTTTCAATTGCATTTATTCTATCTCTTAAACTTGCTGCTTTCTCGTAGTCTAGTTTTTTAGATGCTTCTTCCATCTCTTCTTTTAATTCTTTTATTATTTTATCAACTTTTCCTTCTAATAAGTCTATTATTTCATCTATTTGTTTTCTATATTCTTCTTTTGTTACATACCCCATACAAGGAGCTAGACATCTTCCTATATGGTAATTTAAACAAGGTCTAGTTCTTTCTTTTAATGTTCTACATTGTCGTATCTTATATTTTCCTTTAATAAAGTCTATCATTTCCTTACAACTACCTGGGTTTGCATATGGTCCAAAATATTTTGAACCATCATTTACAACTCTTCTTGTCATAAACACACCCGGAAAATCGCTCTTCATATCTATTTTTATATATGGATATGTTTTATCATCCTTTAGTAAAACATTAAATTTTGGTCTATTTTTCTTTATTAAATTACACTCTAATATTAATGCTTCTGCCTCATTATCTACTACAATATACTCAAAATGGTCTATTAAACTTACCATTTTTTTAATTCTTTCTGTTTTATTTGTCTTTCTAAAGTATTGTCTAACCCTATTTTTTAAAGAAACTGCTTTTCCAACATATATTATAGTATCTTCTTTATCTCTCATAACATAGACACCTGGCTTGTTTGGAAGCTTTTTCAATTCTTCTTCTATATTAAACATTAAAATCTCCTACCTTAAAATTTCCTTTTTTATTATACCAGAAATTAAAAAAAATTCATAGTTTTTTACCAAATTTTACATTTTTATATCTTTTTTGTTACAAAAATATTACAAAATTATTACAAAAGTGTTGACAAATGATTTTTTTTGTCTTATAATCAAATTATAGTTAGAAATTTTACACAAAGGTTAAGCTTTTAAGTTACACAAGATTAAGGAGTTGATTATAATGAATACACAAGAAGATTACAGACCAGTTGCAAGCTGTATGGCTTTAACTGTAAGAAAAGAACATAGGTTAACAGTAATTAAAAGAGCTACAAGAAAAACTATTCGTATTTCTTGGAAAACATTATTGTATGCCCTATT
>CALYBF010000115.1 GCA_944393755.1 uncultured Clostridia bacterium
ATCATTGCTATTTTCATTATATCTGCTGCTGTTCCTTGTATTGGTGTGTTCATTGCTGCTCTTTCTCCAAATTGTCTTACCATATAATTGTTTGATTTTAGTTCAGGGATATATCTTCTTCTATGGAATAATGTTTCTACATATCCTTTTTCTTTTGCTTCTTCTTTTATATTGTCCATAAATTTCTTTATTCCTGAATATTCACTTAAATACTCTTCTATGTATGATTTTGCTTGTTTTCTTCCTATTCCTAATTGTTCTGCTAGTCCAAAATCACTTATTCCATATACTATTCCAAAGTTTACTGCTTTTGCACTGCTTCTTTGTTCTTTTGTTACTTCTTCTATTGGTGTTTTAAATACTTTTGATGCAGCTTGCTTATGGATATCTTGCCCTTGTTTAAATGCTTCTACCATATGTTTATCTTCAGATATTGATGCTAATACTCTTAGTTCTATTTGTGAATAATCGGCATCTATATATACTTTTCCTTCTTCTGGTTTAAATACTTTTCTTACTCTTTTTCCTAATTCAAATCTTGTTGGTATATTTTGAAGGTTTGGTTCTGTTGAACTTATTCTTCCTGTTGCCGTTATTGTTTGGTGGAAAAATGAGTGTATTCTTTTTGTTTTTTTATTTATATATGGTTTTAAGCCTTCTACATATGTTGAATTTAGTTTCATAAGCTGTCTATATTCTAATATTTGTTCTATAATTGGATCTTCTTTTTTTAATTTTTCTAAAACGTCTACATCAGTTGAATAACCGCTTTTTGTTTTTTTAATAACAGGTAATTTCATTTTTTCAAATAAGATTTCTCCTAATTGTTTTGGTGAATTTATATTAAATTCTTCTCCTGCCATTTCATATATTATTTTTGTTATTGTATCTAATTTTAAGGTTAGCTCTTTTCCAAATTCTTCTAATTCTTCTTTATCTACATACATACCGTTCCATTGCATATTTGATAATACTTCTACAGTTGGCATATCTATGTTATAAAATAGTTCTAAACAATTTATTTCTTCTAATTTATTTTTTGTTATTTCTTTTATTTTCTCTATAGAATACACATATAATGATATTTCTTCTATTTCTCTTTTTGTTAATTCTTCTTTTAATTTCTCTTCTTTTTCTTTTATTCCTTCTGTTTCAAATAGATTTATTTGCTCTTCTTTTTGTTCTTCTTTGTTTTCCTCATCTTCTCCTAAATATTCTTCTACATATATTTCTAAATATTTAGCAAGCAAATCATCTATTTTTAATTTATTGTCTGTTGGGTTTAATATATATGATGCTATTGCTATATCATAATCTATTCCTTTTAAGTTTATTCCTGCTTGTTTAAGTAAAATGTATGTTTTACTTAAATCTATTCCTATTTTTTTTATTTCATTTTCTTCAAATATTGGTTTTAGTTTTATTAGTTCTTCTTCATTTTTTATTTTTGTATAATATACTATTTCTTCTTTTTTATTGTATATTGATATTCCTTTTATTTTTTCTTTTATTATTTTTTCTTCGGCTTCTTTTTCTTCTTCTATTTTATATGTCAATAAATAAAATATCATTTCTTTTTCTTTTATCACAAATTCTTTTATTTCTTCTATTGTTTTTTCTTGTTTTTTATATAATTCTTTATTTTTTTCTTGACTATTTCCTTTTTCTCCATTTTCACCTTTTAAGTTAAATCTATCTATATAACGATTAAAGTTTAATTCTTTAAAGATTTCTAAGACTTTTTCTCTATCCCAATCTTCTACTTTAAAATTACTTAAATCATCTTCTATAGGTACTTCTAGATTTATTGTTCCAAGTGTTTTTGAAAGTATTGCTAATTCTTTGTTTTCTATTATTTTTTCTCTTTGCTTTCCTTTTAAATCATCTTTTCCTTCTTCTATTTTTTTATACAAATTATCTATTGAACCATATTCTTGTATTAACTTTAATGCTGTTTTTTCTCCTATTCCTGGTACTCCTGGTATATTATCTGATGTATCTCCTTGTAAACCTTTTACTTCTATTAATTGTTTTGGTTTTAAACCATATTTTTCTTTTATTTTCTTTTCATTGTATTCATCAGTTTCTGATTTTCCAGCCTTTGTATGTGGTATTCTTATTGTTACTTTATCTGTTGCTAGTTGAAATGTATCTCTATCTCCTGATAATATTATTACATCTAGTCCTTGTTTTTCTCCATAACGTGATAATGTTCCTAATACATCATCTGCTTCATATCCTTCTTTTTCTACTATATCTATATTCATTGCTTGTAATATTTCTTTTATTATTGGCATTTGTTCTGCTAGTTCATCTGGCATACCTTTTCTATTTGCTTTATATCCTTCATACATTTTATGTCTTGCTGTTGGTTTTTTTAAGTCAAATGCTACTGCCATATATTTGGGGTCTACATCTTCTAATAATTTAAACATTATTGCTAAAAAACCATATACTGCATTTGTGTATTTTCCATCTTTTGTTGTAAGCATTTTACTTCCCATTATCCCGTAAAAAGCTCTATTCATTATACTATTTCCATCTATTAATACAAACTTATCCATTTTATCCTCCACTTTTTTATCTTGCTAATTATAACATAGTTTTTTATTTCTTACTACTTTCTCCTGTTGCATAATTTATATTCACTTCTGGTTCTACATTATAAATAAATACATTAAAACATATTCCTTCTCCATTATCTTCTATAGAATATGCTTCTATTTCTACCCCTTTTGCTAATAAATTATCATTTTCAAATACTGGTGTTACTCTATATAACACATGATTTTCTTGATTATCTTCTATATAATCTGCAACTTTATTTTCAAAAGGAAGCATACCTTCTACATTAAAATATCTTGTTCCTGTAATTAGATTTAATTCATTATCATTTTCTCCTGATAATTGATATCCAATTAAATGACATCTATTATATAAATATTCTCCGTTACATTTTTCTTGTACCCAACCTGTTGGTTTTACATTACTTATGCTTTCTCTTTCTTCTCCTTCTTTTGGCATAATAGATTTACTTATATTTGCAAAAGCTACACCACATCTTCCTAAGTCATCTAAATCACTATATTTTTCAAAACTTTCTTTTGTATAATCTTCTTCTGTAAAATATGGTTTATTATTATTTATTTCTATATAGATTTTATCTTGATATTCAGGTATTTCAGATATATTAATATTTGTTTCAATTGTTTGATTAGAAAAACTTTCATTTTCTCTGTTATTTAATATATCTACTCCAAATATTAAACTTAGTCCTATTAATACTAATATAAATATTAGACCTATTAATTGTTTTTTTATTTCTTTTGTTTTTCTTCTTCCCATTTTTCCACCTTCTTATCTTTTAGTATTTTATCACAAGAAATGGAATTTTAATACTGTTTTTTTATATTTTTTACACTATTTGGAATTTTCCTGATTTATAAGATAAATTTGTTCCAATTTTAGAGAAAAATGGTATTAATTCGTTTGGTACTTCTATTTTTTCATTATTTCCATATCCTAATATTGTAGTATCTTCTTTTCTTTCTTCTACTTTAAATGTTTCGTTTTTATCTATTTCTAATATATTTGTTTCTTTTTCAAATTTATTTTTTATTTTTTGATATTCTCCTATATCTACTAAGCTATTCATAAATTTATCTGTTAATTCTTCTTCATATAAGTATTTACCATTTTTATAACTTAATATATAATCATTTCCTAATTTTTCTTTTAAATCTTCATTTATATTTGTTTCTTCAAATATTTTATTATTTTCTGTATTTCTTAAATACACTCCTTTTGAGCTAAAGTCCACCACTTGGTACAATGTTTCTTCTTCTTTTAATAAATTATCTTCCACTTTTACTTCTCCTTTATTTTTTAAATAGTCTGTTAATTCTTCAATAAAGTTTTGCACAAAATCACTTTCTTTTACTTTGTTTATTATATCATTAAATATTTCTAAACCCAAATTAAAACCTCCTTTGTTTTTTTATTTAGTTTAAATTTTTTTAATTTCTTTGGAATTTATTACAAGATTTTGTAATATTAGATAAAAACTAAAATAATTATACTCTATTTAACATATTTTTGTCAAAAAACAAAAGTCTGCACGATTTAAACATATTTTTAAATAGAAATGAGCAATAGTTAATCAGATAACTTTTTGCTCATATATTTTTCTTACATAAATTGACTTCTTTTTAAACCTGTTATTTTTTCTATTAGGTTTAAGTCAATTTTTTCTTTTAACATATTTTTTGCAACTCTTATTGCTTCTTGTATTTTTCCTTCTTTTTCTCCTTCACTTTTTCCTTCATTTCTCATTTTTAACATTGTAGCCTCTCTATCTTGTCTTAAATAATTTACATATCCACTCATTTCTATCACTCCTTCTTCTAATTTTTTTATATATTCTTTGGCTCTTTCTTCGCCTATATCTTTTACTAATATATATCTTAATATATTTATTACGTCTTCTCTTTCATTTTCTTTTGTTAATGGTAATATTTCTTCTAATATTTTTTTACTATAATTAAAACTTATTTCTATTTCTTCTAACTTTTGTGGCATTTTCCACTCTCCAGGCCCTGTATAAATTACTATAGCTATTACTTTTGCTAACTTTTCTGTTTGATAATTATTCTTTCTAAAGCTTCTATCCATTATTTGCACTTCATATTC
>CALYBF010000116.1 GCA_944393755.1 uncultured Clostridia bacterium
CTATCTAATAAACTCTGGTTATCATTTTGCCCATGTATTTCTATAAAATCTTTCATAAATTCTCTTAATTCATTTACAGTAACTAATCTACCATTTATTTTACACAAATTTTTACCACTTGTGTTTATTTCTCTAGACACTATTATATTTCCGTCTTCTGAGTTTTTAGAATTTGGCTCATATATGCAAATTTCTACAAAAGATTGACTCTCTCCTTTTCTTATCATTTCTTTTGAAAATCTACCACCAGATATTATTTCTAAAGAGTCTATTATTAATGTTTTACCTGCTCCTGTTTCTCCTGTTAACACGTTTAAACCTTTATTAAAGTCTATATTTAAATCTTCTATTATTCCTATATTTTTAATATGTAATGTACTTATCATATTAAATTCCTCCTAAAAAAATGTTCGCCTTTATTCTATATCCTTTTTTATAAAAAGTCAATAGTTTTTACGAACATTTTTTTGAATTATTTTTTATGTTTTTATTTTTTTTCTTTTAAAAACATTTAATAATACTAAAACAAATGCCATAACAGTTACAAGTTGCAATCTAAATGTGAAAAAGAAATGTCTATATGAGTGGTTTAATAATATACTGTATCTTATATATGGTATTAAACCTAATATTATTAAACTATACACGTATGTATTTGTTTTATTTTTATATTTGTTTATTAATAACATTATTATTGTTATTGTTGGTATTAATACATATACTATATATTTTTTTCTTATATAAAATATTGGTTGTAAATTATTAAAATTTTTTCTTATTACTTCTAGCCATATTTTGCCGTTTGGTATGTTTCCTATTTGTCCATTTACACGTACTTCTGCTTTTTCTATTGCTTCTATTATACAATTTCTTCCAAGTACTATTGAGGCTATTATCCATTTTACAACAAACATTAATATATATCCTAGCCCCCATATTATCAATGATTTTATTATAAATATAATTATTTCTTTAAAACCACCTAACTTTCCTTCTTTATTTCTTTTTATAAATATAAACATTAATGGTAATAATACTGTTAATAATTCTACTGTTAGAAAATCAAAAAAGCACGTTAATATTCCTGTTATCCAAAAATAATAATATATTTTTTTATTTTCTCCATTATCTTTTTTTAATACTATTAATGAAATTACAAAACTCATTATTATTGCCCACATATATTCAAAACATATTGGTACTACCCATATTGTTATCATATATAAACCAATTATAAAGGCTATTATTGTTCTTTTATCTATTTTCCACAATTCTTTTATTATTAATAATATTAAGCTTAAAAGAATTATTCCAATAAATATATATATACCATTTTCATTAAAAAACATTAATAATGGTTTTAAAATTACTATATATCCATGCCAATATCTTGTATATTCTTGGTTTGGTTCTTTTTCTCCATTTACTAACTCTAATAAGCATTTTGTCATAGATTTCATATTTTCTTCATAATATTTTGCTTCTAATACTGAACTTAATGGTTTTTCTCTATCTAATGCATATATTATACTTATTGACTTTGAATTTGCATAATTATCTAACATTGTATTAGCTATTCCCATTTTTATTTCTGGTATTATTGTTTTTTCTTGTGCATAACTTTTAGCTATTTCCTTGCAATGTTCTTTAACTTTGGTGTCTGGTAACATTGTTACTAATACTAATGATATTAAACATAAAATAACAATTACTATAAACGAAGTTATGTATTTTTTTATATTATACTTTTTATCTTTATTACTTTCTGTTTTATTTTTTTCTCTTTTGTTTATTAAAATAATACTTAAATGTCTTAGTCCATCTCTTATTGTTTTTAAATTACTTTTTCCTTCTCTTTTATCTTTATAAAAGTTTATTGGTATTTCACATATATTTAATTTTTCTTTACTTGCTTTTATTATCATTTCACTTGCATATTCCATACCTATACTTTTACAATTTAATGATAGTAATTTTTCTCTTACTCCTCCTCGCAAACCACAGTTTATATCTCCTATTTTTACTCCATATTTTTTTATTATCATAAAACTAAAAAGTGGTGTTCCTATATATTTATGTGTCCATTTCATTGCACCTTTTTCCATTTTTCCTAAATATCTATTTCCTATTACTATATCATATCCACTTTTTAACTTTTCTAAAAAAACATCTAACTCTAAAAAATTATAACTATCATCTGCATCTCCCATTATTACATATTTTCCATAAGCTTCTTCTATTCCTTTTCTTAATGCTAAACCATAGCCACAAGGAGCAAAGTCTACAACCCTTGCTCCTAGTTTTAAAGCTATTTCTTTTGTTTTATCTATACTTCCATTGTTTACTACCAACACTTCTCCATTTATATTTTTTTCTTTTATCCATTTTAAGGCTTTTTCTACAACTATTCCTATAGTTTTTTCTTCATTTAATGCTGGTATTAATATTGTTAGTTCCATTTTATTCTCCTGTGTTTGCATTATCTATTTGTGGACAAGTTATATGTGCTCCAGCTGACTTTGTTTCATATACTTCTTCTAAATACGGGCTACTTCCACTCAATACTAAATTACAATTATCATTTGTAGCAGCATTTGTTAAACAATCTCTACAATTAGCAGGATAAGGTGGCACTGCATTTATAACCAAATTACCTGTTAAATTTGTACAACCATAAAATATATCACTCAAATATGTTACACTACTTGGTATTTCTGGTGCTTGGGTTAAACTTGTACATCCTTGAAATGTACCACCCATATCTATTACACCATCTGGTATTTCTGGTGCTTGGGTTAAACTTGTACAGTCTAGAAAAGTATAACTCATATTTGTTACACTACTTGGTATTCCGGGTGCTTGTTCTAAACTTGTACATCCTTGAAATGTAGCATACATATCTATTACACCATCTGGTATTTCTGGTGCTTGGGTTAAACTTGTACAGTCTAGAAAAGTATAACTCATATATGTTACACTACTTGGTATTCCGGGTGCTTGTTCTAAACTTGTACATCCTTGAAATGTACCAGACATATCTATTACACCATCTGGTATTTCTGGTGCTTGGGTTAAACTTGTACAGCCTACAAAAGTATCACTCATATTTGTTACACTACTTGGTATTTCTGGTGCTTTTATTAAATCTGTCCTTCCAATAAAAGCATATTCTAATGATGTTACTGCTAAAAACTCTTCAGTTCCTACTTTTTTTACATAAACTGGAATTTTTCCCACTATTTCTCCATTTTCATTAATATCACCAGTATAATTAGGGTAATAAATTGTATTTCCTGATGCATTATGAGCTGCTCCAGATAAACTTATTGATGAATTACCACTTTCATCTTCAATAATTTCAATTCTTGAAGAGTCCCAATTATCCATATCAACCATATTCCCGTCTTCATCTATACCTAAATCCTCACTTTCTGTTTGGTTTTCTGGTTTTTTAGCATTAGCAAAAAGTTCTTCCCAATCTATTTCTTCTCCTGAAGCTATTGAGTATATTGTCTCTGTTGCTTCTGTACTTTCTTGGTATGTTACAGTATAGTTTGTTCCTTCTTTTTTTATTTTATAGACATCTTCTGGATCTGTTCCATTTCCTAATGCTTGTTTTGAGCCAGTTAAAACTTCTACATTTATTATTCCTTCTCCTTCTGTTCCTGTTGCTGTTACATATCCTTTAGATATTAAAAAGTTTAAGAAATTAGATGTATCTATTTCATTTTCTGCTAAAGATTGCGTTTCTACTCCTTGAATAGTCGTTATATCTGTACTTGCAACTTTTGAATTCTCTGCTGTTTGCTTTAATATTTGATATTCATTATATGCAAGTGATATACCTTCTTTTACTGCTCCGTGTGATTGTTGTATTTTAGCATTATTGGCTTGCCCTAATATTCCGGTTCTCTCCGGATAGCATAGCTATACCTACTCCTGCAAGGATTAGCAAGACTATGATTGTAATCACCAACGCAATTAAAGTAATACCATTTTGTTTTTTTGTTCTTACTTCTTCTTTAATTTTAGTTTCATTATTTTTGTTTTGAATTTTGTTTTCTTTCATTTGTATCTCCCTTTCTTTTCTATTTTAGGCAACAAAAAGACAACTATAAAACCTAAAATTAATTTAGGTTATAGTTGTCTTCTAAAATTATGCAGTACTCTAATAAGCACTTTATTTTACTAAAGTGTAGCTCTCTCTCTCTCTCTCTCTCTTAGAGTTGCAAGGCTTATAGAGTTCAACATAATTAGCACCTCTTTTCTTCTTATGTTTTATATTATACATAAATTTTTCTTGTTTTTCAATAAAAATTATATTACATTTTTATTACAAGTTTTTATTCTAGTTATTTACTTTTTTAATTTATTTCTTCTATATATATGTTATCTACAACTGTTACAACAGTATATTTTCTTATGTTTTTTAGTGCTTTTATTTCTTCTAAATTACTATATCTTTCTATTTGCTCTTTTGCTTCTTCTTGTTTTTCTTTTAATTTTTTTTCTTCATCTTTCTTTAAATATTTAAATTCTATCATTACAGAATAATAATCATTATTTAAAACTTTTGGTAATAATAATATATCACTATATCCTCTTCCAAGTTCAAATTCTGATTTTACTATAAACTTTTTTGTTGTTCTTGCTATGCAATAAAGCATTATTTTTACATATTTCTC
>CALYBF010000117.1 GCA_944393755.1 uncultured Clostridia bacterium
ATAACACAAAATATATACTTTTTGCAACCTCGACCCATCGTCTAAAGCCAATGGGATTGCGGTTGCCTATATTTCAATACTTGCATTTTCAAATTTCTCAAATTCTACTAATTTTGTATCTTTATTAGTAAAATCTTCACAACCACACACAACTCTTTCTTTTCCGTCTTTATTATATATTCCTAAAACCACTTTTTGTGTTTCAAACCCACATAATTCAAATATCTTTGAACCTATATATTCTGAATATACATTATTAATATAAGATATTTCTAATTTAGTTGACCTATTAGGATCTGGAAATTTTACTAGATATTTTTTATTATCTAATATCATTGTTTTCTTTTTTTCACTACCAGTATATTCTGGTGCAATTTCTATTGCATTTGAGAAATCAACTAGCTTCATACTTACACCTCCTTGTATAATAAAATACTAATAGTATTTTATTTAGTTAATTCAGTATCTATATATTCCCTTGCTTCTTCTAAATTATCTGTTTCTACAAAAATATTTCCTTTTTCATCTTCAACAGAATATCTCGTATATTCTCCCCTTATATAATTATATATTATATATCCTTTATATTTTTCAACCCAATTATTGTATCTCCTTCTCATTGGACCTTTGCAAGTTATATCCTGAATTTCATATTGTTTAAAGTCAAATTTCATTTTATCACTCTATCCTTCTTTTAATTAATTTAGTGGCTTCATCGTAGGGAATAGTAAGACATCTCTTATTGATGCTGAATCTGTTAATAGCATTACTAATCTATCTATTCCTATTCCTTCTCCGCCTGTTGGTGGCATACCATATTCTAATGCATTTATAAAGTCTTCGTCCATCATACCTGCTTCATCATCACCATTTTCTCTTGCTCTTATTTCTTCTTTAAATCTTTCATATTGGTCTATTGGGTCGTTTAATTCTGAGAAAGCATTTCCATATTCACGTCCACCAATAAAAGCTTCAAATCTTTGTGTTAATCTTGGGTCATTATCACATTTTTTAGCAAGTGGTGATATTTCTATTGGGTAATCATAAATAAATGTTGGTTGTACTAATGTTTTTTCTACATATTCATCAAAGAACAAACTAATTACATTTCCTCTTGTTTCTTTACCATTTGGTATTTCTATATTTCTTTCTTTTGCTAATTTAACTGCTTCTTCGTCAGTTTCAATAGTATTAAAATCTATACCTGTTACTTCTTTTATACTGTCTATCATACTAATTCTTTTCCATTTTCCACCAAGTTCTATTTCTGTTCCTTGATATGTTATTTTAGTTGTTCCACATACTTTCATTGCGCATCTTTGGAATATTTCTTCTGTTATGTCCATCATATCGTGGTAATTTTGATATGCAGCATAAAATTCTATTGAAGTAAATTCTGGGTTATGTCTTATATCCATACCTTCATTTCTAAATATTCTTCCTATTTCATATACTCTGTCATATCCACCAACTATTAATCTTTTTAAGTTTAATTCTGTTGCTATTCTTAAATACATATCTATATCTAATGTATTATGATGTGTAATAAATGGTCTTGCTGTTGCTCCACCTGATATTGTATTTAATATTGGTGTTTCTACTTCTAAGTATCCTTTTTCATTTAAGATATTTCTTATTTCATTTATTATTTGTGTTCTTTTAATAAATGTATCTTTTACTTCTGGATTCATTATTAAATCAACATATCTTTGTCTATATCTTAAATCTACATCTTTTAGACCGTGGAATTTTTCTGGAAGTGGTCTTAATGATTTAGAAAGTAATGTTACTTCTTTAGCATGTACTGAAATTTCTTCTGTTCTTGTTTTAAATACAAAACCAGTAATACCAATTATATCTCCAATATCCCAAGTCTTAAATGCCTTATAACTTTCTTCTCCTAAATCATTTATACTTACATAACTTTGAATTTTTTCATCACAATCTTGTATAGTACAAAATGATGCTTTTCCCATTATTCTTTTTGCTATTATTCTTCCAGCTACTGTTACATCTTTTTCTTCAAACTTTTCATAATTAGATTTTATTTCTCCTGCTGTATTTGTTCTATCAAATTTTGTTATTTTATATGGATCTTTTCCTTCTTTTTGTAATTCAAATAATTTTTCTCTTCTTATTTGCATTAAATGGTTTATATCCATTTCTTGTGTTTGATTATTATTATTTTCTGACATACATATCTCTCCTAACTTTTTTATTTTAACAGTGATATTATACATTATTTTCCATAAAAAGTAAAGAAGAACTAATAGATTTTGTAAATTAGTTCTTCTAAAGCATTTCTTTTTTTATTATTTATTTGTAGTAGGTAAATCCGGTATCGAATCTTCATTTTTAATTATAATTTCTATTCTACCATTTTTTATAGTTGTTATACATATATTACTTGCATTATTAGTAATAATATTATTTTTCAAGTCTGCATCCACTATGATATTTGTACTTATTAGTAGATGTCCATTTGGTGCTAATGTTTGCTTTAAATTTATTTTATAAACACCATCATTTTTTTGTTCACTAAAACACATTATACTATGTTTTTCTTGTGTAGTTTCTCCCAAACTCATTTCATCTTCATCATTAATCTTTATACTATATTGTGCTCCTAATAAATATTCATTGCTTTCTATATTTATAGTATATATATCAATACTGGTAATTGATATTGTTTTTTCTTCAGACTCCACATTTCCGTTTATTATTTTTATCTTATATATCCCACCTTCAGCAAGAAAAAAGCTTAAATCTTCACTTGTTGACCAGTAATCTTGTCCTTCTTTTTGGTATTTTACTTCCCACTTATCAATATAACCATTATATTGTATGTTTGAAATAGTTATTTTATATTCACCATTTATTTCTTCTACTTCTGTATCAAATGTTGGTTTTTGTGTATTTTTATTTTCATATTGCACATTATACAAACCACTTGGTAATTGATCTAATGTGTAATATTTCTTTCCTTCATATTCTATACCTAATTTACTTATTACACTTCTTTTTTCCACATTTACATAGAACTCTTCTTCTATATTTTCTATTCCTAAACCTTTTATTGTATTTCTATCATAATATCTATACCCGCTACTATCTGTTATTCCAGAAGCATTTAATGTAAAAACATTCTTTGCTCCACTGTCTAATTCTTCTCCATAATTTATTATTTCGTTTTTCTCTTCCTCTGTTCCATCACTATATCTGTCATATAAATTATTTACTTCTGTTTGCATTATTTCCATTTCAGTTGTAAACTTATGCAATTTTGATTGTCTAATTACATTTACTCCACTATATGTCGCAATAGATGCAAGTATAACTAACACGGCTATTGTTACTACTAAACTTATTAATGTTATCCCTTTATTTTTTTTCATTAGTTTCCTCCTTTAATTTATTGCTATAATCTTATTTAATCATAAGAATAAGTATAAATCAAAATTTCAGTACTTATTAATACTTCTTTATTATAACAAATAAATTTAAAATTACAAATACTTTTTTCAAAAAAATAAAAGAATATATCAAATTAATTAATTAAAGATAATTAATTTTTTATTTTATTACAATTATATTACATTTTTCAGTTTTTTATTGAAAATTCTATTTTTTATGATAAAATTAGTTGTGTATGTAAATAATTATAGTAAGGAGTTGTAGTTTATGAAGAAAAAAGTATTTTTTAGTTTATTTTTAATTTTAGTTTTGATAGCTAATATATCTTTAGCATCATATAGTACAGTTCAAATGGAAGTTGTAGAAGAACCAGTATGCACTATAGAATTTAGCGAAAATTCTGGTTTTGAAAAAAGATTAATATCAAAAGATTTAAACAACAAAGAAGTTACATTACAATTACAAGTAACAAATGAAGAAACAATGTTAAAACCAACCGGAGAACTTGTATTAGTTTTAGATAATTCAGATAGTATGAATAATTTTATAGATGAAGAAGAATCAACTACTAGAAAAGATTTAATATTTGAATCAGCTAAAACTTTAATATCTAATTTATTAGAAGGAAATGATTCTTTACAAATAGGAATTGTAACTTTTTCTAGTTATTATAATCCTGACAATATTGGAGATACATCTCAAGAAGGAGTATTAGATGCAGATGCCAGTGTAGTTTCAGAATTTAGTAATAACATATCTAATCTAAATAATACAATTGATAATATTCAAGCAACTGGAGCTAGAACAGATTTAGATGCAGGAATAACTTTAGGTAGCGAACAATTTACAGAAGAAAATAATAATAAATATATGATTGTTTTAACAGACGGTGTACCAAATATTGCTTTAGGAAATAATTCTTATTATTCAGATGAAGTAATAAATTTAACAAAAACAAAATTACAAGAACTAGGTAACCAGGGAATAAATATTACAACAATGTTAACAGGCATAGATACCGCATCTGACCCTACACCTACTAACCCAAATAAGACATATGGTCAAATTATTGAGGAGATATTCGGAACAGAAGAAACACCTACAGTTGGAGATTTCTATTATGTAACAGATAATGAAGTTGAACAAACAATAACACAAGATATATATAATTCATTACTAC
>CALYBF010000118.1 GCA_944393755.1 uncultured Clostridia bacterium
TTTGAAAAACAAGAAATGATTGTTGTTTGTGAACCTGAAGATAGTTGGAATTGGTATGATAAAATGTGGCAATATACAGTTGAATTCTTTAGAAGTATGAATATACCAGTTAGAACTTTAGAGTGTTGTTCTGGCGATTTAGCTGATTTAAAAGCAAAATCTTGTGATGTTGAAGCTTGGTCTCCAAGACAAAAGAAATACTTTGAAGTTGGTAGTTGTTCTAATTTAACAGATGCTCAAGCTCGTAGACTTGGTATTAGAATTAAAGGTGAAAAAGGTAATTATTTTGCACATACTTTAAACAATACTGTTGTTGCTCCACCTAGAATGCTTATTGCTATTATGGAAAACAATTATAAACCAGACGGTAGTGTAACAATTCCAGAAGTTCTAAGACCTTATATGGGTGGCTTAGAGAAGATTGACGTAAAGAAAAAGCAAAAATAATAAAAAATAAAAAAGAACAAGAGAAAAAAGAAAAGAAAAAATAATAATAAAATGGAGTATAATATGTTAGTTAAAAACCCTAAATTTGAAATATCAGCAGTTAGCCCTAAACAATATCCTAAAAATAATTTACCTGAAATTGTTTTAGTTGGCAAGTCTAATGTTGGTAAATCAAGTTTTATAAATACAATGATTAATAGAAAAAATTTAGCAAGGACAAGCAGTGAACCTGGTAAGACTAGGCAAATTAATTTTTATAATATAGATGATTTATTTTATTTTGTAGATTTACCAGGTTATGGCTTTAGTAAAATGTCTAAAAAGGAACAAGAACAAGTAGGAAAATTTATAGAAGAATATTTATTTAACAGAAAGCAAATTTCTTTAATTATATTTTTAATAGATATTAGACACTCTCCTACTGAAAATGATAGACTTATGTATAATTATATAATTTCTTCAAAACTTCCTTTTATAATTTTAGCAAATAAAGCTGATAAAATTGCTATTACTAAAGTTGATAATACTGTTAAAGCCCTACAAAAGGAATTAAACCCAATTGGTGATATTCCTACATTTCCTTTCTCTTCAGAAAGGAAAATTTACAAAGAGGAAATTTGGAAATACATAGATGAAATGAGACAATAAGGGACAGCCCTTTTTTGTCTCATTTCTTTCATTTTTTATTCTTTATATTTTTAGTTATATTTTAATTATATTTCTAATAAAATATATAAATATTTTTTAAGGAGTTGTTTATATGTTTGAAAATTATCCAATGATACCATATGTTGGTTTTAAAGATGAAAATGCTAGAACGCCTATTACCTTTGTTGCACAACATCAAAATATACAACCAGGTATGGAATATGAAATGAAACCAAACCCAATATTTGAAGATCCAAACTATGTTCCTTCTGGTAAATTAAAAGATAAAGTTGTTATTATTTCTGGTGGTGATAGTGGAATAGGTAGAGCTGTAAGTATTTTGTTTGCAAAAGAAGGTGCAAATATCGTAATTAGTTATTTAAATGAACATGATGATGCAAATCTCACAAAAAAGATTATTGAAAGTTATGGTAGAAAATGTATTTTAGTACCTGGAGATTTAAGAGATGAGAATTTATCTTCATATATAGTAGATGTTACATTAAATACATTTGGTAAAATAGATATTTTAATTAATAATTGTGGGGTTCAATTCCCACAAAATAGTATTTTAGATATTTCAAATCAGCAACTACGAGATACTTTTGAAACAAATATTTTTACATTTTTCTATTTAACAAAAGCTGTACTTCCACATTTAGAGGCAAACAGTAATATTATTAATACAACTTCTATTACTGCATTTGATGGTAAGAAAAATTTAATTGATTATTCTTCAACAAAAGGTGCTATAACTGTATTTACCAAATCACTTGCGCTTTCTTTAGCAGACCAGAAAATTCGAGTAAATGCTGTTGCACCAGGTCCAATATGGACTCCTCTTATCCCTTCTTCTTTTAACGAAAAAGAAGTTGAAATATTTGGTACAGAAACACCTCTAAAACGTGCTGGTCAACCATTTGAACTTGCTCCTGCTTACTTATATCTTGCAAGTGATGATTCTAGATATGTAACAGGTCAAATAATACACGTAAATGGTGGAACAATTGTATAATCAAAAAAACAAATAGCCATATAAATTATTTTATATGACTATTTTTATATTTATATTAGCATTTACAACAACAAGTTTTTTTATCTTTCTTTTTATTGCAAAGCATTAAAATTATAGTTAATAACAATAATATACCAAGCACAATAGCTAAAACAATTATTGCTGGTAAAGCAGATAAAATAGCAGTAGATAAAGCTGCACCAATAATTAAGCCAATTACTAAAGTAAATAATGAAAGTAATATAACTCCAACTATTCCTAAACAGTTTTTCTTATTTTCACACTTTTTATCTTTGTTATCAAAACAATAAATTGTATCTTGTGGTTCCATATTTTATAGCACCTCCAATATAGTATTTTGATTAATACTATATTGTATTATATGTCGATTTTTGTAGTTTTGTTATTTATTATCTTGATTTTCTATAGATTTCTTCTCGATTTTAGTAATTACTTTTTTAGCTTTTTCCCTCTCTAAAGTAACTACATGTCCACAACCTGTACACTTTAGTTTAAAATCTACCCCTACTCTTGTTATTTCCCATAACTTACTTCCGGCAAGGATGTTGTTTTTTTGTTCTTACAATATCACCTATATTGTATTCCATAATAATTTAACTCCTTTAGCTTTCTATAGCCTTTTTAAATCTTTCTTCGATTCTTTTCTTACCTAAAATTTTCATAATTTCATACATATCAGGTGTGTTAGTTCTAGAAGTTAAAGCAACTCTTAAGACAGTACTAACATCTCCAACATGAGCTTTATATTTTCCAGGATTTTCTTTAAACTCTTTAACTTCTTTTGCATATCCAAGTTCTCCTGATAATTCTTTAATCTTATCAAACCACATTTGTTTATCATCATTTTCATCATAATATTTTTCTATGTAAAGTTTTAATAATTTTTCAATTTCATTTTTTTCATTAATAGTTTGATAAGGATAATCTTGTTTTTTACTATAGAATAATTCATCATACATATATTCAATATTTTCTTTTACATCAGACCATTTTGCAATATCTTTTCTAGGTTTTTTTTTATTTCTTTCTATACCAAATACTTTTAATGAATATTCTTTATTTTCTAGTAATTTCTCCAATTCCTCATCATGTCTTTTAGCCCATTTTAAAGCTTCATCATAAACTTTTTCAGCAGTAAATTTAGAAATTACAGTTTTCCCTACATCTAGTAATTTAACCATATCGAAAAGTGCACCACTTACGCTCATTTTATTTATTTGTAATTGGAATTCAGAAATATCTTTATCAGGGTTTGCTCTTCTCCAATTCTCAAATGTAGAATTTGCAATGTTTAGTAAATATTCTTTAACAGCCTCTTCTGGAATTCCTTGTTCTTCATAATAACTTACAGCTGCCTCTTCATCTTTTCTTTTACTTAGTTTTCTTTTATTTCCGTTATCATTTTTCATAATAGGTGCAATGTGAGCATATTTAGGAGCTTTAAACCCTAACTCATAAAATAATTGTAAATGTAACGGAACAGAAGATAGCCACTCATCACCACGTATTACAAGAGTTGTTCCCATTAAATGGTCATCAACTGCATGTGCAAAATGATATGTAGGTAAACCATCTGCTTTAATAATTACTATGTCTTGGTCATTTTCAGGAAATTCTACATTTCCTTTAATAACATCTTTGTGTTTTATTTTTCTATCTTCTCTTCCTGGAGACTTAAATCTAATTATATAACTTTCTCCATTTTTAATTTTTTCAACCATTTCCTCAATCGTTAAATGTCTACATTTTGCCCAAACTCCATAATAACCTAGTCTTACTTTAGCATCTTCTTGTTTTTTTCTTAATTCTTCTCCTTCGTCTGGAGTACAAAAACAAGGATATGCTTTTCCTTGTGCTATCATATATTTAGCATATGCTTGATAGATTTCTTTTCTTTCAGATTGTTTATAAGGTCCATAATTTCCTTTTTCTTCAGTTTCAGAAATCATACCTTCGTCTGGCTCTAGTCCAAAATCTTTTAGAGAATTTATTATATTTACTACTCCATTTTCAACTTCTCTTTTTTGGTCAGTATCTTCTATTCTTAAGAAAAAGACACCCTCTGTTTGATTTGCAAGTTTTTTAGCAATCAAACTTTGATATAAACCACCAATATGTACAAAACCTGTAGGGCTTGGTGCAAATCTTGTAACAATAGCACCTTCTTTTAAATTTCTTCTTGGATATTTTTCTTCATAATATGATATATCTTTTGCTTCAGGAAATATCATATCTGCCAAATCTTTATAATTCATAATAATCACTCCTATAAAACTTGAGACAAAAGGGGACACCCATTTTTTGTCTCATTTTTTATTTTTGTAATTTTGAGACAAAAAATGGGTGTCCCCCTTTGTCTCACACTTCCATAATAATTGGTATAATCATT